>SDZE01000027.1 GCA_004173095.1 Bradyrhizobiaceae bacterium | reverse complement strand
ACCCTGCGACTTCAGCACGCGACGCGCGGCGTGAATCCAATCCGGTAACGTGTCCGGCGTGGCCACATGCGCGATTTCGCGCGCCTTGTCGGGCGAGGCGCGATGTCGGAGCGGATCGTTGAATGGCGGATTCATCAGCACGACATCTGCGCTGTCGGGCGGCAGTCCAACAGTCGCGAATGTTTCCGCGCGCGATGTCAGATCGAGCGTGATGACGTCGGCCTGGATGCCGTTGGCTCTGGCGTTATGCCGGGCGAGATCGGCAAAATCCGGATCGATCTCGACCAGTGCCAACGACACGCCAGCAACACGTTGCGCAACGGCGAGCCCCGCAGTTCCAATACCAGCGCCAAAATCCACCACGCGCTGCCCGGGCCGCGCCAATGTCGCCGCCGCGAGCAGGATCGCATCATGACCTGCGCGATGCCCGGATGCCGGTTGTCGCAACACCAGGCGACCACCAAGCACCCGGTCGTCGGTGGTGGCGATCGGACCCTTCATCATTCGCCTGCACGCAATTCATGCGCGAGGCCGGCCTCCGTCAGCACGGTGCGGGCTTGCTTCACATCGTCGTCATGCACCAGGATCCGGCGCGGGATGACGCCGAGCGAGCCTTCCAGCACGCTCATGTTCTGATCCAGCACCAGATGATGGATGTCGGCGCCATCGAGCAGCGCGCCCACCGCCGAGACCAGCACCACGTCATTCGTCCGCATAATCTCGCGCACATGCCCCCCAATTCTCGTTGCGGTACCGAAATATCCGGATTTGCTCCGGATTCCCTAGCCCTTGCCGCGTCCCCCGGCAGTTCCTATTGTCCGGCTATCGATGAGCGGGCCACCGGCGCATGAATTTACATGATTTTCGCGTCAATTCGGCTTAACAGAGCGTTCATGCGCGCACACAATGCAATCCGGAGACTATAGCGTGGCGGTGATTGTTCCTTTCGAGAGTCACGCGACAGCGTCGATCGACCAGTTGGTGAGCCTTGTCGCGGCCGACATGGACCGCGTCAATGCGACCATTCTGTCGCGCACCGGCTCCGACGTCACCATGATTCCGGAAGTTGCGAACCACCTGATTTCCTCGGGCGGCAAGCGGTTGCGCCCGATGCTGACCCTGGCGATGGCCAATCTCACCGGTTATACCGGCGATGGTCACATCAAGCTCGCCGCCGCGGTCGAATTCATGCACACCGCGACGTTGCTGCATGACGACGTGGTCGATCAGAGCGAACTGCGCCGCGGCAAGCTGTCCGCGCGTATGCTGTGGGGCAACGAGGCCTCGGTGCTGGTCGGCGACTTTCTGCTCGGCCAGGCCTTCCGCATGATGGTCGAGGTCGGCTCGCTGCGCGCGCTGGACATCCTGTCGGCAGCGGCCGCCACGATTGCCGAAGGCGAAGTGATGCAGCTCGCCGCCGCCAAGAACACCGCCACCACCGAAGACGAGTATCTCGCCGTCATCCGCGGCAAGACGGCGGAGCTGTTCGCCGCGGCCTGCGAGGTCGGCCCCGTGATCGCCAATCGGCCCAAGGCCGAGCAGACCGCGTGTCGTTCGGTCGGCATGAATCTCGGCATCGCATTCCAGCTGATCGACGACGTGCTCGATTACGGCGGCAAGGCCGCCAAGCTCGGCAAGAATGTCGGCGACGATTTCCGCGAGGGCAAGATCACGCTACCGGTGGTACTCGCCTTCCGCCGCGGCAACGATGCCGAGCGTGCGTTCTGGAGCAAGGCGCTGGAGCGCGGCGACATTGCCGACGGCGATCTCGATCACGCGATCGGCCTGATGACCAAGCATCGCGCCCTCGAAGACACCATCAGCCGCGCCCAGCATTACGGCGCCATGGCCGTCGATGCGCTGGCGCTGTTCCCGGCTTCGCCGATGAAGACGGCGCTGGAGCAGGTGGTGGCATTCTGTCTGGCGCGGACGCATTGAGCTCGCACTGAGCGGCCAGCGGTTTCCCTCCCCCAAGCGAAGCGCAGTGGGGAGGGTCCGCCGATAGGCGGGGGTGGGGTCTCTCCCACCGTGACGTCGGAGTTTGTGGCTCCCCACCCGTCACGTTTGTTCGCTTCGCTCTCAAACGCGCCACCCTCCCCACCGCGCGCGCCTTCGCGCGCTTGGGGGAGGGAAAAAGGCAGCTCATACCCGCGCCACCAGATCCCTGATCAACATCGTGATGCGTCCATCCGGCTTTTCCAGCTCCGCCATGATGGAGAAGTGATCGGCGCCCGGAATCTCCTCATAGCTCACGGGCAAACCATGCTGGATACGATGCATGGCGAGGTCCGCGGTCTGCTGGCGCAGGATCGGCAGCTCGGCGCTGCCGACCACCAGCGCCAGCGGCTTGTTGGGCCCGGCGCCCTGCATCAGCGGCGAATGCCGTTTCGACATCGCTTCATCGAGCCTGAGCTTCTCATTCAGATAAGACGCGCGGATGGGCTCGAGATCGTAGATACCGGAGATTGCAACGCCGCCTTTCACCTTCGGATGCGATAGGGTCGTCGCGGTGAGATGACCACCGGCAGACCAGCCGGA
>SDZE01000052.1 GCA_004173095.1 Bradyrhizobiaceae bacterium | reverse complement strand
CTGCGCGCGCTGCAGGCCGGCATGACGCTGAAGAAGACGCTGCAGCTGGTGCGCGATTTCCGCGCCACCGACAACAAGACGCCGATCGTGCTGATGGGTTACTACAATCCGATCTATATCTACGGCGTCGACAAATTTTTGCCCGATGCCAAGGCTGCCGGCATCGACGGCCTGATCATCGTCGATCTGCCGCCGGAAGAAGACAACGAGCTGTGCATTCCCGCGATGAAGGCCGGTCTCAACTTCATCCGCCTCGCCACCCCGACGACGGATGACAAGCGTCTGCCGGCGGTGCTCGCGAACACGTCGGGCTTCGTCTACTACGTCTCCGTTACCGGCATCACCGGCACAGCCAGTGCGGATGCTTCGGTGGTTGGCGCCGCGGTGGCACGCATCAAGCGCCACACCGAGCTGCCGGTCTGTGTCGGCTTCGGCATCCGCACCCCGGAAGCCGCGCGCGCCATCGCCAGCCATGCGAATGGCGCCGTGGTCGGCACCGCGCTGATCGATGTGCTGAAAACCTCGCTGGATGCCAATGGCAAGGCGACGGCGAACACCGTATCCGCCGTGGCCGATTTCACGTCTGCCCTCGCGGCGGGCGTGCACGGGGCCAGGCAGGCCGCAGAATAAGCCCATTTGCCCTGTAACGGGGCGCTGCCGCGGTTGCCGGGCCCGGCCCGGACCGCCATATGCTGATACACAGCGACGCCCGATCCATGCGACGCGGAGATTGATATGAACTGGCTCACCAATGTCGTCCGTCCCAAGATCCGCAACATGCTGCGGCGGGAGACGCCTGAGAATCTCTGGATCAAATGTCCGGATACCGGCCAGCTGGTGTTCTACAAGGACGTCGAGAGCAACCAGTTCGTCATCCCCGGCTCGAACTATCACATGCGGATGGGTGCGGCCGCGCGCATGAAGTCGATCTTCGACAACGAGACCTGGTACGACGTCGCATTGCCGGATGTGGTCGCCGATCCGCTGAAGTTTCGCGACGAGCGCAAATATGTCGATCGCATCAAGGACGCCCGCACCAAGACCGGCATGCATGACTCGGTGAAGGTCGGCTACGGCAAGATGGAAGGCATGGCCACCGTGGTGGCCGTGCAGGATTTCGACTTCATGGGCGGCTCGCTCGGCATGGCCGCCGGTGAAGCGCTGGTGCGCGGCCTCGAACTCGCCGTCGAGAAGAAGTCGCCCTTCATCGTGTTTGCAGCCTCCGGCGGCGCGCGCATGCAGGAAGGCATCCTGTCGCTGATGCAATTGCCGCGCACCACGGTGGGCGTGCAGATGCTGCGCGAGGCCAAGCTGCCCTATATCGTCGTGCTCACCAATCCAACCACCGGCGGCGTCACTGCGTCCTATGCGATGTTGGGCGACGTGCAGATTGCCGAGCCGGGCGCGCTGATCGGCTTTGCCGGCGCCCGCGTCATCGAGCAGACCATCCGCGAGAAACTGCCCGAGGGTTTCCAGCGCGCCGAATATCTGCGCGATCACGGCATGGTGGATATGGTGGTGCATCGCCATGACCTGAAGCCGACGCTGGCGCGGCTGTGCCGTCTGCTCACCCGCGCACCGGCCGTCGAAGTCGCACCGCGCGTGTTGCCCGAGCAGATCGCCGTGGCGCCGGATGCGGTCCCGGCTCCGCAAGCGTGAGCTCGACTACGCCGACATCGTCACCGCTCGGCGAGATCCTGGCGCGGCTCTCTGCGTTGCATCCGAACACGATTGATCTGTCGCTGGCGCGCATGCAGCGGCTGATGGCGCAGCTTGGTCATCCCGAGCGGCGGCTACCGCCGGTCATCCATGTCGCTGGCACCAATGGCAAGGGCTCCACCATTGCCTATCTGCGCGCGGTCCTCGAGGCCGCCGGCCTCGGCGTGCACGTCTATACCTCGCCGCATCTGGTCCGCATCAATGAGAGCATCCGCCTCGGCGGCATGCTCATCGGCGATGCCGACCTGCGTGATGCCTTCGCCTATATCGAAGCGGTCAATGCCGGTGAGCCGATCACGCTGTTCGAGGCGGAAACGGCGGTCGCGCTCCATATTTTCGCGAGTCATCCAGCCGATGTGCTGCTGCTCGAAGTCGGCCTCGGCGGACGGCTCGACGCGACCAATGTGATCGATACGCCGATTGCGTCGGTCATCACGCCGATCGCCATCGATCACACCGATTTTCTCGGTGACACGATCGAGAAGATTGCGATCGAAAAAGCCGGCATCATCAAGCGCCGCGCGCCGGTCATCATCGCCGAGCAACTGCCGGAAGTCGCGGCCGTCCTCGCGCGCGAGGCAAGCAAGCAGCAAGCGCCGACGCATAGCGCCGGGGAGCAGTGGCACATCAGCGTCGAACGCGGCCGTCTCGTTTATCAGGACGATCGTGGCTTGATGGACCTCGCCGCCCCGCGCCTGTTCGGCCGCCATCAATTCGGCAATGCCGGCCTTGCCATCGCCACGCTGCGCGCGTTGCCGCAATTCAAGTTCGATCCGCAAATTTATGAGCGCGGCGTCGCTGCTGCCGAATGGCCGGCGCGGATGCAGCGGCTGTCCTCCGGCAAGCTGCTGGCCATGGCGCCCGATGAGGCCGAGCTATGGCTCGACGGCGGCCACAATGCCGAAGGCGGCCGTGTGATTGCCGAAGCGCTCGGCGATCTCGAAGAGCGCGTGCCGCGGCCGCTGGTGGTCATCGTCGGCATGATGGCGAACAAGGATGCGGCAGGTTTCCTCGCCAATTTCGCCGGCCTCACGCGCCACATCATCGCCGTGCCGATTCCGGATCGCGCCGGTGCGATGCCGGTCGCCACGCTGGTCGATGCCGGTCGCGCCCTTGGTATGCGTGTGGAGACGGCAGAGAGCGCCAGCGCCGCGCTGCAGTCGTTGCGCCGTCTTGCCTATGAAGTGCCGCCGCGCGTGTTGATCTGCGGCTCGCTCTATCTGGCGGGACATGTGCTTGCGGAGAACGGCACGCTCCCTGCATAGATAGCGCGTCGTCATTCAACCTCCGGGGAGGCCGATGCGTTTCGCTGTTCTTGCCGATGTCCACGGCAACTATCTCGCCCTTGAAGCCGTGCTCGCCGATATCGAAGCGCAGGGCCTCACCGATATCGTCAATCTCGGTGACATGGTCTCCGGTCCAATGGATGCCCATCGCACGGTCGACATCATGATGGGCATGAAGGCCGTCTGCGTGCGCGGCAATCACGATCGCTACGTCACCGACTGGACGCTGGATGATATGTATCCGTCGGATCGCCTGGCCCTCAGCCAGCTCACTGCGGCGCAGATGGACTGGCTGCGCGCACTGCCGTACAGCGCGATCTATCGCGACGAGGTCTATTGCGTTCACGCCACGCCCGATGACGACAACACCTACTGGATGGAAGCGGTGACGCCTGAGGGGGTGGTGCATATGGCTGCGATCGAGGAGATCGAGGCGAGAGCCGCCGGCATCACGCAGTCGCTGATACTGTGCGCGCATACACATGTCGCGCGGTCGGTGCGGCTTCGCGACGGCCGCATGATCGTCAATCCCGGCAGCGTCGGCGGTCCCGGCTATCGCGACGTGGTGCCGCATCCACATGCGCTCGAAGTCGGCACGCCCGATGCGTGCTACGCGATCATCGACAAACAGGGTGATCGCTGGGACGTCACGTTTCGGCAAGTGCCGTATGATCACGCGGCCATGGCGGCGCTCGCACGAGAAAACGAGAGCCTCGCCTGGGCCAGCGCACTGGCAACGGGGTGGATTAGGTAGTTAGAACACTCCGTCATGGCCGGGACGAGCCCGCGCATGACGGTGTCCTAACAAAAACGGCCGGTGATCGAATCACCGGCCGTTCGTATCTCGCGTCATCCGCCGCAGCTTACACCGCCGAGGAAATCCACTGCTGCAGCTTCGCCTTCGGCGCAGCGCCGACCTGGCGGGAGGCCATTTCGCCACCCTTGAAGATCATCAGCGTCGGAATCGACATCACGCCGTATTTGGACGCGGTCTTCGGGTTCTCGTCGACATTGAGCTTGAGGATCGTGACCTTCTCGCCCATCGCGGCGGAAATCTCGTCCAGCGCCGGGGCGATCATGCGGCACGGACCGCACCATTCGGCCCAGAAATCGATCACGACCGGGCCGGTCGCCTTGAGCACTTCCGCTTCGAAATCGGCGTCTGTCACCTTGCCAACGGCCATGGTCTAATTCCTCGTCCTGTCCAGTAAAAGCGCCGATCAGAATCGCGCGCCGGAGTGATGGACCCAACCTATGAACGCCCCCTTGCCGGGTCAAGGCGTGCTCACGCAGCGATGATGGCAGCCAGCTCCGCGTCCAGCGCGGCGCTTGAAATCTCCATCATTTCAATGGTTTCAGTCCAGAGTAGCGCGGCGCGCACCGGCCGGTCGGGATACAGCTTGGCGAGGACCCCGCGATAAAGGGCGAGCTGGCGGATATAGGCCTTCGGCGCCGCTACCAGTTTGCGTGGCGGGTTGTGATTGGTCTTGTAATCGACGATCCGCACCTCCGATGGCGTTACCGCCAGCCTGTCGATCTGGCCTGACACCAGAAAGGTCGAGCCATCCAGCCGCTTGAGCCGTCCGGCGACGGCCACTTCCGCCCGGCTGCCGGGCGCAAACAACGCGGCCAGTCCTGGCTCGGCCAGCAGCGCCAGCACCTGCTTTGCCAATGTGCCGCGCGCAATGTCTGTCCAACCATCTGTCTGGAGGGCTTTTCGGTTGAGGAAACCCATCGCCGTATCGCGGCGCTTGTCGGCGGCAATCTCCGGCAGCGATTGCAGCAAGCGATGCACCAGAGTGCCGCGCTGCATCGCCATCTTGCGCTGTTGTTCGGCTTCGCCCGGCAAGGCCGTGAAGCGATCGTCATCTTCGGCGTCCGATGGGCGGAGCAGACTTTCGCGCCGTGGCTGATCGCCGGCCATGCTGCGCAGCCAGGCCGGCAATGCGATCGGCGCCGCAGGCGTCGTCGTCGCCACGGTGCTCGGCGGCAGCACCGCATCGCCCGGTTTGGTATAGCGCTTCACCACGCCATCCGGCGGTGGCACCTGCTGCATGTGCAGGCCGGAATTCTCCAGGCCTTTCTGGATCAGGTCGTACCAGGAGTGCTCGCGCACCGCGTTGCGATTGCCGGGCATGCAGCCGCCGACGATCAGGCGATCCGCCGCGCGCGTCATCGCCACATAAAGCAGTCGCCGATATTCGTCCTCGGTGTCCTGCCGCATGGCCTCCCGGGCCAGTGCCACGGCTTCCGGGTCGTCGCTCTTCTTGCCGGCCCATACCACCACGCCGGATGGCCCCGGCGCGGCGTTGCCCTGTGGCACATGGATCAGGTTCATGCGCTGCGAATCCGACGGCGATGACGTGGTGTCGATCATGAACACCACGGGCGCTTCCAGCCCCTTGGCGCCGTGCACGGTCATCACCCGAACCTCGTCGCGCGTGATTTCCATATCGCGCTTCACTTCGGTATCGGCGGCGCGCAGCCAGGCGGCAAAGCCCTGCAGCGAAGCCGGCGCCTTGCGCTCATAGCCGAGTGCGAGTTCGAGAAATTCGTCCAGCGCATCATTGGCTTCATAGCCAAGCCGCTGCAGGATCCGCGCCCGCCCGCCGTCGCCGCCGAGCAGCCAGGCATAGAAGGCAAATGGCGTCTCGCCTGCAAAGCGCTTCTCGCAGGCGATCAGCCGCCTCAGCGCGGTGTTCAGCTTCGCATCGCTCGCCGCCCGCTCGCTCAGCCCATCGCGGAGCGAGCCCGCGCGATCATGTGCGATGTTATAGAGATCGTCGTCATCGAGCCCGAACAAGGGCGACTTCAGCACGGTGGCCAATGCCAGATCGTCCTGCGGCAGCAACAGTGCATCCGCCAGATTCATCAGGTCGATAATCGCGATATGCTCGGTCAGCTTCAGTCGGTCGGCGCCGGCGACGGGTATGCCGCCATGTTTCAGCGCCTGGATAATCGCGTCGAACGCAGCGCCCCGTCGCCGCACCAGTACCAGCATGTCGCCATAACGCAGCCGATGCCGCTTGCCAAGCGGCCCTGTCTCCGTCTCGGCCCCGATCAACTCCTTGATCTCGGCCTGCACCCGGTGCGCCAGTTTCACTTCGGGGCTGGTCTCGGAGCGCTTATCGAACGGCGCATCCCAGCCCTCCATGCTCGGGCGTTCGTCGGGCTGTTCGAGCTCCCATAGATCGATCAGGCTTGGTCCGGCATCGTCCAGCGATTCATGCTGCGGATAGGCGCTCTCGTGATGGATGCTGCGATAGATCGCTTCATCGCGAAACACGTGATCGACCGATTGCAGGATCGCAGCACCCGAGCGGAACGAGTAGGTGAAGGCGATCGGATCGAATTTCAGTCCGGCTTTGGTGAAGCGGGTCTGCAACGCACGCCGCCGTTCATCGAACTCGCGCGGTGCGGCGCCCTGAAACGAAAAGATCGATTGCTTCTCGTCGCCCACTGCAAAGATGGTGCGCTTGACGCCGTCGCGCGCGCCTTCGCCGGCCGTGAATTCCGCAATCAGATGCGTGAGGATATCCCATTGCCGCGGGCTGGTGTCCTGCGCCTCGTCGATCAGCACATGATCGACGCCGCGGTCGAGCTTGTAATGCACCCAACCCGCCGCGCCGGAGTCCAGCAGCGCCAGTGTATGGTCGATCAGGTCGTCGTAGTCGAGCAATCCACGCTCGATCTTTTCGCGGCGATAATTTCCCGCCACCTGGCTTGCGATGACCAGCAGCGACTCGGTGCGCTCGCGCATGGCCACGCCACGTCGGCGGTCCAGCAGTGGAATGATGCGATCGCCCTCGCGCTGCAATGTCGCGATGAGATCCGGGCGACTGTCCGAAATCTTCTTCGTCGCCAGCGATTTTCGTAACGATTGCTCCTTGGTCAGGAACAGCTCCAGATATTTTTCCACCTGCTCGGCGCCCGATAGCGCCAATGCATCGCGCAGCCGTGTGGCCTGGTCGCCGTCGGTCTTGCTGCCGGTGGCGAGAATGGCGGCGGTGGCGGTCCAGTCCTTGCGCGGCAGATGCGGGCCATCGACGATCTCCAATTCGATCGCGTCACGCGTATCGCTCGGCGACACGCCGAGCGTCGCGCAAAGCTGCGCCATCGCGACTTCGGTGGAGCCGGCGCGTGCAATCCAGGCCAGGAACCGATCGCGGCTGAGACTGGCCTCGCGCACCACGTCGCGAAACGTGACGTCGGCCGCCGATGTCATGGCGATGGCCAATGCCTTGCCTTCCGCGCTGTCCGGCGCGGCGGCGGCGCGTAACAACACTGCCAGCGAGGCGCGCTCCATCATCTCGTTCTGGTCGCGATCGTCGAGCACGCTAAAGCGCGCGGGCACATTGGCCTCGAACGGAAACTGCTGCAGCAGCCGCGTGCATAGCGCGTGAATGGTCTGCACCTTCAGCCCGCCCGGCGTCTCCAGCGCGCTGGCAAACAGTTCGCGCGCGCGGCCGCGCAGCTTGGCATCCGGATGCGGCGCGCCGGCATTGCGGATTTCGGCATCTAGCGCGGCGTCATCCAGCGTCACCCAATGCCCGAGCCGCGCGAACACGCGCTCCGCCATATTCGCCGCCGCGGCCTTGGTGAAGGTGACGCACAGGATCTTTTCCGGCGGCACGCCATCCAGCAACAGGCGGATGACGCGATTGACCAGCACATAGGTCTTGCCGGAGCCGGCATTGGCCGACACGAACACCGAGGCCGTCGGGTCCGAGGCCAGTCGCTGCTTCGCCGTCGCAGCGTCGGGAATGTTGCGCGGGCCGCTCACGATTCACCTCCCGCGCCGCCATTGGCGGACCATTCCTTGATGCGGGAGAGATCGTCGTAGACGCCGTAGCGGTTCGACCACATCGATAGCGCGAGCGACGTATAGCCGGTGGCCTCGTCCTCGAATTTGCGGATCAATGTTTCCAGCTTCGCACGCGCGTCGATGGCGGCATCGTCGGGATGCTGCAACTCGTCCTTGCGTTCGATGCGTAGCTCCAGCGGCTTCTCTTCGCCCGGTGGATTGTTGCCGCTGAGCCGGACATAAGTGAGATCGCTCACCGAGGCGCCGGCGGCGATGCCGGGAAAGCCACCTTCGCGCAGGATCGCGGCTTCCAGAGTGAGCTGCGGCGACAGGCCCATGCGCACCTGCTTGCCGGTCGGCGGATTGCCGGTCTTGTAATCGAGCAGCGCGAAAGTGCGATCTGTCCGATGTTCGATCCGGTCGGCCCGGGCCGACAGCGTGAAGACGCGGCCGTGATCGAGCGGAATCTTGATCTCGCCGCGCACTTCCGCGTCGATGCTCACGACATTGATACGCCGTTCGATTTCCCAATTGGCAAACCATGATGCGATCCGCAGAAACCGCGGCCACCACAGCGCCTGCGCTTCCGGACGGTTCATCAGCGGATCGAAATGCGTTTTGCCGATCGCGCGCAGGGCCGCAGCGGGATCATCCGGCAGCGCCTTGTTGTAGGCCAGTGTGAAATCGCCGATCGCATTGTGAATGGCCGAGCCGCGATCGGCGGCGGATAGCGGCATATCGACGGGATCGAGCGGCGCGAGTTGCAGGATGTATTTTGCATAGATCGAATACGGGTCGCGCAGCCAGTCCTCGATGGCGGTCACCGAGAGGCGCAGCGGGCGCGCGCTGCGCGGCGGCTTCGGCTCGGGTTGCGAGATCGGCGTCACCTTGTCCGGCTGATCCAGCGCTTCGGCATAGCCGACATAGAATGCGCCGACTCTGACTGCATCCTTCCAGCGCGCCTCGCCGGCCACCGCCTCCATCCGATGCAGGAAACGCGACGCCACTGCCGGCGCGCCGCCGACTTTTGCGGCATGGCTGAGGATGACTTCGTCATGACCGAGCATTTGCACGAAGTCATGTGCAGTGAGGCCGATGCGACGCTCCGGCAGATCGAGGCCGAGCTGGTTGCGCATCGGCCGGCTCAGCCATGGATCGATCCGCGGCGAGGGCGGCCAGACGCCTTCCACAAGGCCGCCGAGGATAACGCGATCCGCCTGCGTAAGACGTGCCTCGAGCTGGCCATAGATGCGCAGTCGTGCATCGGCGACTTCCGCCCGTCGCACGATGCGATCGGCGAACGCGGTTTGAAACACGTCGGGATAATCGCGCAGCTGCAGCGTCAAGCCAGAGGGACGCAGCCGATCATCGCCGCCGTCCTCTGCGGGGTCTTTCATGAGCAGATCGTCAAAGGAACTGGCCAATGCATTGCCGCCGTTGCGACCGGCCAATGCGACGGCGCCGCCTCTATCGTCGGTCGATAGCAGCTTGATCGTTTCGCGGTGGCGTTCCGCTACATGAGAGAAATCGATCGGCCGGATCGGATGGATGCCCTCCAACGGCGCCAGGGCTTTCTGCAACTCGCTGATCAGGTCATCGACGCGATCGAGCTTGTCGCCGCTCAACTTCGCGCGCGGTTCGGCGCCGTGCAGCATCGAAGCCTCGCGGCGATGCAGTTTGCCGAGCTCGTCGCGAAACCGCGCAAAATCCTGCTTCAGCCCCATGGTGCCGGGCGCCGGCCGCGTGCCGCGCAGCAGCGCCAGTTCCAGCGTTGCGATGGCGTCCTGCCAGCCATGGGCGGGAGCGCCGAGCCGGAACAGCGGATGCTTCAGCAGCGCGAGCAGGGTCGCCGGCTCTAGCTGTTCGGCCACCGCTTCCGCGATGAGCCGCGCAAAAATGCCAGCGGATGTTTCAGTCAGCGCATCGCCGCCGGAGTCGTCGAATGTCAGATTCCAGCGTCCCAGCGCCGCCATCACCCGCCGTGCCAATGCGCGGTCGGGGGTCACCAATGCAGCAGATTTGCTCTGCTCGTGCGCCTCGCGCATCGCGACGGCGATGGCCAGCGCTTCCATTTCCGGATTGGCTGCGGCGATGACGGCGAGCTTGCTCATGCCGGCTGCGATCTTCGCCTCGACCGCGGCCTCGCTGAGCCGCTTATGCCATTGCGAAGTCGCATTGGATGGGCGCATCGCCTCCGAAGCCAGCAATTCGCGGCCATGCGGTGCGGGCGCGCCGAGCGCGACGACATCGCGCCGGGTGATACCGAAGCGCTCCAGCAACGCATGCAGCGCGTATTGGGGATGGTTCGATGCCGAGGATTCGACGAAGCCGAGCGTGTCGCGGCTGCCGCCGATCAGTTTCCAGGAGGCTTCATCGAGATCTGTATCGAGTCCCGGCAGCACCACGGCGCCTTGAGCTAATTGCGCGACCGCATGCAGGAATTTTGCGGTGGTCGGCATCGAGCCGGTGCTGCCCGCGGCGATGATCGGGCCTGATGAGTGCGCCTTCAGCCGCGCCGCTTCGGCATCGATCAGCAGATCGCGCCGCACCGCCGGTTCGATTCGCGCGCGTCCCGCAAGTTCCGCCGGCCACCATTCGCGCGCGATCTTGAGAAAATCCAGCGTCAATTGCCAGTAGCGATCATGCGCATCGGGCACCAGCGCATCGAGCGCGGACCAGTCGACCTGACGCGTCGCCATGTCGTCCATCAATCGCGCGAGATCGTCGCCGAGCGCGAGCATGGAGGCCGGGCCGCCGGCCACCAGCGGCGCCTGCGCGGGATTGTCGGGTTTGATCTGCTTGGCCCAGGCGCCGATCAATTGCGCGAGCAGCAGCCGGCGCTGCAGGCCGTCGAGCGCATCCGGCACGTCGGGCAGGTCGAGCGCCTCGGGCGCTGCGGCATGGGCGAAAGCGAGTTCCTCTTCATCGACATCGCCGAGCGGCACGATCCGCGGCAGCAGCACCGCATTGCCGCCGAGCACCTCGAGGAACGATTCCTGCGCCATCCGCCCGGCGCGCCGCGTCGGCAGATACAGCGTGACAGTGGCGAGTTTGGCGGGGTCGCTGCGCGCCTCGAAGCCGGGCACGAGATCGCCATCCACCAACGCCGTGATCAGCGTGCGCAGAAACGGCGCGGATGAGGGGATGTTGAAAACGCGCATGAACGACCCGATTCGAAACAAAGGGCATCATGGCATGTGCAAAGCCATGAAGGGAGAGGCGCGCCCTCACTTCACCTCTCCCCACCGGGGAGAGGTCGCGCGTTCTTACGCGCGGGTGAGGGGGACTGGCGCAGTCGGCGCGTGGGGCGCCCCCTCACCCGTCACGCTTCGCGTGCCGACCTCTCCCCGGTGGGGAGAGGTGACTGCGCGTCTTTGAGAGGAAAGGCGTTAAGCCACGCTGGCCAAAAACGCGTCTTCTGCGGCGCGCACCGCATCCGGGGTACCGACATGCATCCACACGCCGTCCATGCGCAGCCCGAACAAGCGCTCCTGCTCATTGGCGCGATCGAACAGGGTGGTGAGCGCGAATTCGCCGGCCGGCGCATCGGCGAAGATCGCCGGCGACAGGATCGCCACGCCGGCATAGACGAACGGCACCACCTGGTTTTCCTTGCGGCGGCGCAGCGTGCCGTCGGGGCGCATCTCGTAATCGCCCTTGCCGGTATAGCCGATGCTGTTGGCGGTCGGTGCCATCAGCAGCAGGACG
>SDZE01000502.1 GCA_004173095.1 Bradyrhizobiaceae bacterium | reverse complement strand
GGAATATCTCGCCGAAGCCGGTGTCAAATATATCGGCGACTGGGTCTATGACGACGAGCCGACTGTGATCCGCACCGAGAAGGGGCCGCTGACCACGTTGCCCTATACGGTCGAGATGAACGACATCCCGATGATGATGGTGCAGCATCACGAGTCGACGCAGCTCCTGAACCGCGCCAAGGATCAGTTCGATCGGCTCTATGCCGAGAGCGCCGACCGGCCCAAGATCATGTCCATCGCGATCCATCCGTATATTTCGGGCCAGCCGTTCCGCATCAAATATCTCGAAGCGATCTATGACTATGTGAACCAGTTCGAGGGCGTCGTGCACTGGAACGGCGCGCAGATCCTCGACTGGTACAACGGCCAGACCTCGGGTGAGTCCAAGTGAGCGTCACCAGCCAGCAGGTGCTGCCGCCGGTTCCGGTGATCGGCGTGCCCGTCGTCGGCGGCGGCTTCTTCCCGGTCCGCCGCGTTTACTGCGTCGGGCGTAACTATCTCGACCATATCCGCGAGATGAAAGAATCCGACGAGCGCGATCCGCCGTTCTTCTTTCAGAAGCCGCGGGATGCCGTGGTGCCGGATGGATCGCGGGTGCCGTATCCGCCCTTCACCGAGAATTTTCAGTTCGAGGTCGAACTGGTGCTAGCGATCGGCGCGCCCGGCCGCGACATTCCGGTCGAGGATGCGCTGGACTATATCTGGGGCTATGCCGTCGGCATCGATCTGACGCGGCGCGACCGTCAGTTCGATGCGCGCGACATGCGGTTGCCGTGGGAAGTCGGCAAGAGCTTCGACGCCTCGGCGCCGTGCGGCGTGATCGCCCCGGCGCGCGATGCCCGCCACTTCAACAATTGCGCCATCACGTTGTCGGTGAACGGCGTCGAGAAACAACGCGGCGATATCGGCCAGATGATCTGGAGCGTGCCCGAGATCGTGGCGCAGCTCTCGAAGCAGATGAAGCTCGAGCCCGGCGATCTCATCTATACCGGTACGCCGGCCGGCGTCGGGCCTGTGGTGCCTGGCGACGTCATCGATGCCCGCATCGAAGGCCTGCCGTCGCTTGCCATCACCATCGTGCCGCCGGAAGGGGAAAGCTGATCATGCTGCCGACCGACCGCATTTCCTATTCGCCGATCGACTCCCGCGCTCCGCTGAAGCTGCCGGACGGCAAGCGGATGGCGGTGTGGGTGATCGTCAATGTCGAGGAATGGGACGCCACCCAGCCGATGCCGCGCACCGTGCTGACGCCGCCGGCCGGCGGTTCGCCGTCGCCGGATGTGCCGAACTGGGCGTGGCACGAATACGGCAACCGCGTCGGCTTCTGGCGCATGCTGAAAGTGTTCGATCACTTCAAGATCCCGGCGGCGCTCGCGATCAACGGCGCGGCGCTGGCGGCCTATCCGCCGATCGTCGAGGCGGCTCGGCAGCGCAACTGGGAATTCATGGGGCACGGCTTCACCCAGCGCAACATGCAGAAGGTCGAGAACGAACGCGACGACATCCGCAAGACCGCAGATGTGATTGAGCAAGCGACCGGGAAGCGCCCGCGCGGCTGGCTCGGGCCGGGGCTCACGGAGACCTGGGAAACGCCGGACCTGCTGAAGCAGGAAGGCTACGACTATGTCGCCGACTGGGTGCTCGACGATCAGCCGGTATGGCTGAAGACCACGACCACGCCGATCGTCAACATTCCCTATACGCAGGAATGCAACGACGTCGCGATGATGCTGATCCAGCATCACAAGGCGTCGGAGTATTACGACCGGGCCATCGACCAGTTCGAGCAGATTTACGAAGACTCGGCGGACAGCGCCCGCGTCATGGCACTGGTTGTGCATCCCTACATCATGGGCGCTCCGCATCGCCTGAAGCATTTCCGCAAGATCTTCGACACCATCACGCAGAAGCCGGACGTGGCGTTCATGACCGGCGAACAGATCCTCGACTGGTATCTTTCGGTCGGACCGAAGGCTCCCGCCACCGACAACAAGGCATAAGGCAGGCAAGTCAAACGGCATGAGCCTCTTTCAACTCCTCAACGGCCTGACCTTCGCTGCGCTGCTGTTCGTGGTGGCGAGCGGCTTCACGCTGATCTTCGGCTTGCTGCGCATCGTCAATCTCGCGCATGGCGCGCTGTATCTGTTCGGCGGCTATATCGGCTACACCGTCGCCATCAAGACCGGCAGCTTCGTACTCGGCGGCATCGGCGCGATGGCGGCCATCGCGGCGATCGGCTTCGTGCTGGACCAGGGCCTGCTGCGCTTCGTGCGCGGCAACGAATTGCGCCAGGTGCTGCTGACCCTCGGCGTCGCCTTCTTCCTCAACGACCTCGCACTGGTGATCTGGGGCGGCGACAGCTTCACGGTGCCGATTCCGGAAGTGTTGCGCGGCGGCATGCGCGTGTTCGGCACCTTCTATCCGAAATATCGGCTGTTCGTTCTGCTGATGGGCATCCTCGTCTTCATCGGTCTGTGGACGCTGCTCAATCACACCCGTCTGGGCGCGCTGATCCGCGCCGGTGTCGACGATGCCGAGATGGTTGAAGCCTCCGGCGTCAATATTCGCCGCGTGTTCCTGTT
>SDZE01000369.1 GCA_004173095.1 Bradyrhizobiaceae bacterium | reverse complement strand
TGCCAGCCGAAGCTGATCCTGTCGGCGAGTTGCGGCTATGAGCCCGGGCGTATCGTTCATTACAAGCCGCTGCTCGATGACGCCATCAGGCTCGCCAGCGTGAAGCCGGAGGCCTGCATCATCTTGCAGCGTCCGGACCATGGCTGCGATCTCATCGCCGGTCGCGATCACGATTGGGGCAAGTTGCGCAACGCGGCGATCGCAGCGAACAAGTCAGCAGATTGCGTGCCGGTGCTGGCGACCGATCCGCTCTACATTCTGTACACGTCGGGCACCACCGGCAAACCGAAAGGCGTGATGCGCGACAATGGCGGCCACGCCGTCGCGCTGGCCTGGTCGATGCACAATCTCTACGGCGTGAAGCCCGGCGAGGTGTGGTGGTGCGGCTCGGACATCGGCTGGGTGGTCGGCCACAGCTACATCGTCTATGCGCCGCTGTTTCATGGCGCCACCACGATCATGTATGAGGGCAAGCCGGTCGGCACGCCCGATGCCGGCGCGTTCTGGCGCGTCATCGCCGAGCACAAGGCGGTCGCCTTCTTCACCGCGCCGACGGCATTTCGCGCCATCCGCAAGGACGATCCGGACGGCAGCTTCATTCGCAAATACGACCTGTCGCATTTCCGCACGTTGTTTCTGGCCGGCGAACGCGCCGATCCGCCGACGGTGGAATGGGCCGAGCAGCAGCTGAAAGTGCCGGTGATCGATCACTGGTGGCAGACCGAGACCGGCTGGTGCATCGCCGGCAATCCGGTCGGGCTCGGCCTGCTGCCGGTCAAGCACGGTTCGCCGACGGTGCCGATGCCCGGCTACAAGGTCGAGGTGGTGGACGAAGCGGCGAAGCCGCTGCCTGCAGGCACCATGGGCTCCATCGTGATCAAGCTGCCGATGCCGCCGGCCTGTCTGCCGACGCTGTGGCAACAGGACGAACGCTGCAACGAAGCCTATTTCAACGAATTCCCCGGCTACTACAAAACCTCCGATGCCGGTTATCTCGATGACGACGGTTATGTCTATGTGATGGGCCGCACCGACGACATCATCAATGTCGCCGGCCATCGGCTGTCGACCGGCGGCATGGAGGAGATCCTCGCCTCGCATCCCGATGTTGCCGAATGTGCGGTGCTCGGTGTGAAGGACACGATCAAGGGCGAGGTGCCGTGCGGCTTCCTGGTGCTGAAAGCCGGCGTCACCCGCGCCCATGCCGAGATCGAGAAAGAAGTTGTTGCATTGGTGCGCGACAAGCTCGGGCCGGTGGCGGCGTTCAAACTCGCCATTGCGGTGACGCGCCTGCCCAAGACCCGCTCCGGCAAGATCCTGCGCGGCACGATCAAGAAGATTGCGGATGGCGAAAGCTGGTCGATGCCGGCCACCATCGAGGATCCGAAGGCGCTGGACGAAATCGGCGTGGCGTTGAAGGGCAGGGTGTAGGCGGCTGTCGGGGTGTCTGTAGGGTGGGCAAAGCGCAGCGTGCCCACCAATGCTATGCCAACCATTCACGCCCGTGGTGGGCACGCTGCGCTTTGCCCACCCTACGGATTGTTTTTCTTGCGCTTCGCCCAGCCTACGAATGGCGGCGAATGGGCGGCTTGAACGGCCATCTTCCATTTCGCGCAAGATGCGCTAAACAGCGCCCCATTACGCCGTCAGGATCTTTCGCATGCGCCTCGCACCGACCTCCCTCATCGCGCTCACGCTCGCCGCCACGTTGCTCGGCGCCTGTGCGCGCCGTTCCGATGTGCCGATGTCGAGCGGCGGCGATGACGACGACGCCGTCTGCCGCGCCAATGGCGTGGCTGTCGGCTCGCCGGAATATTCGGCCTGCCGCAAGGACCGCGACGTCCAGCGCAGCAATGCCATTGCCCGCGCCGATCGCAAGCAGCGCGACCTCGGCGAATATATGCTGAACAATCCCAGCCGGCCGTAGAGCGAGAATAGTAGCTCGAAGCCTTGATTTTCCTCAACTACGTGTGTTGCTTCGGCAACGCTCAACCGCGCTGTTGCGCAATTGCGTCTGCGCTTTGAGCGACATCAACGTTCGCGCCGGCCAATTGTCGTCTTTCGCATGCATGCGGGCGGATACTTCGCCCGAGACATTCGAAAATTGGGGCGCGCTGCCATGAAGACGATCTGGACGACGATGTCGCTGCTGCTGTCCGCAACGGCCATCACCGCGATTCCTGTAGCCGGCCATGCGGCCGATCTCGCTGCCAAGCCCGTCTACAAGGCGCCGATTGCCGTGGATGTTTGGAATCCATGGATGATCCGCCTGCGTGTCCTCGGCGTCATTCCGGAGAACGGCGGTTCGGTCAATCAGATCGCCGGCTCCAGTCTGAAAACGTCGGATGCTGTCGTCCCCGAACTCGACATCACCTATTTCTTCACCAAAAATGTCGCGGCTGAATTGGTGCTCGGTGTGACCAAGCATAGCGTCAGTGGCGCCGATGCGCTGGCCGGCATCGATGTCGGCAAGGCCTGGCTGCTGCCGCCGACCTTGACGCTGCAATATCACGTCACCGAATTCGGCGCGTTCAAACCCTATGTCGGCGCGGGCGTGAACTACACCTGGTTCTTCAACCAGACGGCGGCCGGTGGTACGGTGATCGAGAGCCACCTGAAGAATAGTTTTGCGCCTGTGGTGCAGTTCGGCTTCGACTACATGATCGACCAGCATTGGGGCTGGAACGTCGATGTCAAGAAAGTGTGGCTCCGTCCGAACTGGGACGGCACGCTCGCCGGCGGCGTCCCGGTCACCGGCCAGGTCAAGCTCGATCCATGGCTGATCGGTACCGGCATCACCTATAAGTTCTGATCCGCATCATCGTCTGCGCAGCGAGGCAATCCGGTCTCGTCCGAGAGATCGGATTGCCTCGGTGGATTCTTGCTGATGACGGCGGCGCGGCCGGTTCCCTCGGTTGCCTTGCTCCGCCATATGCTGTCTGTAGGCCTTCCACTCACAAGCCATCCAGGACGGCATCATGGACATCAAGGTCAGGGATTCAAACGGCGCGCTGCTGGCCGAGGGCGACAGCGTCACGATCATCAAGGATCTGAAGCTGAAGGGCTCGTCCACCGTGCTCAAGCGCGGCACGGTGATCAAGAACATCCATCTCACGGATAACGAAGACGAAATCGAAGGCCGCACCGACAAGGTTAAGGGCCTGGTGCTGCGGACGGAGTTTTTGAAGAAGATGTGAGCGTGGTGCCAGGGATGAGCGCAGCGAACGCCATCCTTCGGCTTCATGCCTCGACGTAGTCTGCAATGCTCGTGGGGGCGGGTACGGGCGCCCCGTCTTCTTTCAGCCCGTCGATATGAAAGCGGATGGCATCGCGAATCTCGCACTCTATTGCCTGCAAGGTCTCTGCGGTCGCGACGCATCCGGGCAGATCAGGCACGTAAGCCGAATAATTGTTCGTCGTCTTTTCGATCACCACCGCGTAGCGCATCAGCGTTGCTCCTTCAGGCCCGCCTGTTTCAGGATACTCGCAAACGTGCCCGGCGCAATGTCGTCCGACTGCTTGCCTGCTATCGTTACGCGTCCGGATTTGATCGAGTGTTTGTATTGCCGGTGACTGCCACGCGTGCTGACGAGAAACCAGCCGTCGCTTTCGATAAGCTGGATAGCATCCCGGACTTTCATCGGAGAGCGCTCTGACGCTTAAATACCCTATCTATTTAAGTAGACATTGTATCTAGGCGCAATCTTAAATAGTTCGATGTCGGTCTATAAGTGCGGCTACTGTTCAGCAACAAAACGCGGCAAGTTTCCTTGCCGCGTTTCGATCTTCAGCAGTCCGATCGGTGTCGCGCTTACTCGTCGTCGTCCGCGCGCTTGGTGCTGGCGATGCCTTTCAGCTTGGCGAACACGGCATCCACATTGAGGTCGTCGTCGCTCTTCGCAGCGCCGGCGAATTCTTCCTTGCGGGTGGTTTCGGAGGCCGGCAGCAGCGTGGCGCCGCCATAGGCCTGCTGGTCCAGCGGCTTTTCCTTGGCGGCGCGCTGCACTTCGAAATCGAGTTCGATCTGCGAGCACAGGCCGAGCGTCACCGGATCCATCGGGGTCAGCGTCTGCGCATTCCAATGGGTCTTGTCGCGAATCGAGGCGATCGTGGTCTTGGTGGTGCCGACCAGGCGCATGATTTGGGCGTCCTTGAGCTCCGGATGGTTGCGCACCAGCCACAGGATCGCGCTCGGGCGCTCATGGCGACGCGACACCGGGGTGTAGCGCGGGCCTTTCTTCTTGGCGGCCGGCGGCAGGATGACCTTGCTCTCTTCCAGCTTGAGGCGGTAGTTCGCGTCCTGTTCGCCGCGCTCGATCTCGTCGCGCGTCAACTGTCCGTTCGAGATCGGGTCCATGCCCTTGATGCCCTGGGCGGCGTCGCCATCGGCAATGGCGCGAACTTCCAGCACGTGCATCTTGGTGAAATCGGCGACCTGCTCGAAGGTCAGCGCGGTGTTGTCAACCAGCCACACGGCCGTCGCTTTTGGCATCAGCGGGGCGTTGCTCATGGCAAATCTCCTTTGCGCTTCGCCCACCTCTTTCGGAGGCGAAGCCGATAGTCATCGGGGATGACGGGAATTGAGCCTCTATATAAGCTGCGCCGGGGCTGCCACGCAATGGTGGACAGTTGAGCCTTGACAGCGCGGCCCTCGCGCCCCAAGTCGTGTGTCGGAAGCCCAGCTTTGTTCCGGCAAGTCCTTGTTCAGACAAGTGCTTCCAAGACCAAGCCGTTTGGCTTATGATACCTCCGCAGATTGACCTCTTCGCGCCCAGATTTCGGGTGCCATGGCCCGGGATCGCCCGTTATGACGACCAAACCGTCCCTGAAAATCGTTCTTTGTTCACCGCGCGGCTTCTGCGCCGGTGTGGTCCGGGCGATCGATACGGTGGAACGCGCTTTGGCCATTCATGGTGCGCCGGTCTATGTGCGCCACGAGATCGTGCACAATAAATATGTCGTGGACAGCCTGCGGACCAAGGGCGCCATTTTCGTCGAGGAACTCGCCGAGATCCCGGACAATACGACGGCGCCGGTGGTATTTTCCGCCCATGGCGTGCCGAAGTCGGTTCCCGAAGATGCCCGCCAACGCAATTTCTTCTCGCTGGACGCGACCTGCCCGCTGGTGACCAAGGTGCACCGCGAGGCGGCGATCCACTTCAAGCGCGGTCGCGAAATCCTGCTCATTGGTCATTCGCATCATCCGGAAGTCGTCGGCACCGTCGGCCAGCTGCCGCCCGGCGCGGTCCAGCTGATCGAGACCGCCGAGGATGCGCTGACTTTCCAGCCGAAGGACCCGAACAACCTCGCTTTCGTGACCCAGACCACGCTGTCGATCGACGACACCGCGGAAATCGTTGCCGTCCTGAAGCAGCGTTTCCCGAATATCAACGGGCCGCACAAGGAAGACATCTGCTACGCCACCACCAACCGCCAGCTCGCAGTCAAGAAGGTGGCGCCGGTGGTGGATGCGTTGATCGTGGTCGGTGCGCCGAACTCGTCCAATTCGCAGCGTCTGCGCGAAGTGGCCGAGCGTGAAGGCTGCCGTGTGTCGGTGCTGGCGCAGCGGGCCAGCGATCTCGACTGGGACATGTTCGAAGGCATCACCAGCCTCGGCATCACCGCAGGCGCTTCGGCACCGGAAGTGATCGTCGAGGAGATCATGGACGCTTTCGCACAGCGCTACACGCTGCATGTGGAGACGGTCTCCGCGGCCGAGGAAAACGAGTTCTTCCCGCTGCCGCGCTCGCTGCGTCCCGAAGCCGCCGCTTAAGGCGATGGCCGTCTACACGGACGTCGCCAACGACGATCTCGCGGACTTTCTGAAACAATACGACATCGGCGAACTGCTCTCCTACAAGGGCATCGCCGAAGGCGTCGAGAATTCCAACTACCTGATCCATACCGCCAAAGGTGAGTCCAAGAGCGCCTATATCCTCACGCTCTACGAGAAGCGCGTGGCGCTGGACGACCTGCCATATTTTCTCGGCCTGATGGCGCATCTGTCGGCGCGCGGCGTGACGTGTCCGCAGCCGCAGAAGACTCATGACGGCGCGGTCTATTCGTCGCTGGCCGGCCGACCGGCTGCGATCATCAACTTCCTCGAAGGCATGTGGCCGCGCCGGCCGACTGCCGTGCATTGCGCCGGTGTCGGCGATGCCCTGGCGCGCATGCATGTCGCCGGCGCCGATTTTCCGCTGACGCGTGCCAACAATCTTTCGGTCGATGGCTGGCGTCATCTGCTCGACCTCGCCGCACCGCGCGCCGACAGCGTGCAGCCAGGCCTGCGTGCATTTCTCGAAACCGAGCTCGCCTATCTCACGGCCCAGTGGCCACGCGATCTGCCCACGGGCGTGATCCATGCCGATCTGTTTCCCGACAACGTGTTCTTTCTCGGTGACAATCTTTCGGGCCTGATCGACTTCCCGTTCTCGTGCAACGATATGCTCGCTTATGACGTGGCGATCTGCCTGAACGCCTGGTGCTTCGAGCCGGACCTGTCGTTCAACGCCACCAAGGCGCGTGCGCTGCTGAACGCCTATAACAAGGTGCGGCCGCTGACCGATGCCGAGCAACTTGCGTTTCCGCTGTTGGCGCGAGGGGCCGCGATCCGCTTCCTGCTGACGCGGCTGGTGGATTATCTCAACGTGCCCGCTGGCGCGTTCGTGAAGCCGAAGGATCCGCTGGAGTATGTCCGCAAGCTGCGTTTTCATCAGGCAGTGAACAGCATGGCCGATTACGGCGTCGAGACCAGAATTCTCGCTTGATGGGACAGCCTGCGTGAGCACGACACCTGTAACGGTCTATACCGACGGCGCCTGTTCGGGGAATCCCGGCCCCGGCGGCTGGGGCGCTATCCTGCGTTTCGGCGATGCTGAAAAAGAGCTCAAGGGCGGTGAGGCGCACACCACCAATAACCGGATGGAGTTGATGGCGGCGATCTCGGCGCTGGAAGCGCTGAAGAAACCGTGCAGCGTCGATCTCCACACCGACAGCCAGTATCTGCGCAACGGCATCATGAGCTGGATTCACGGCTGGAAGCGCAACGGCTGGAAGACCGCCGACAAGAAGCCGGTGAAGAACGTCGATTTGTGGCAACGCCTTGATACGGCCTTGCACACGCACGAGATCCGCTGGCACTGGGTCAAGGGCCATGCCGGCCACGCCGAAAACGAACGCGCCGACCAACTGGCGCGGGATGGTTTGGCGGAGGCGCGGATCAGGAAGTAGCCGCCGTCATTGCGAGCGCAGCGAAGCAATCCAGCCTTGCCTTGCGGCCCTCTGGATTGCTTCGTCGCTTCGCTTCTCGCAATCACGGAGTTTAGCTCTCATCCGTCATGCGCGGGCCTGTCCCGCGTATCCACGTCTTGGCGTCAACGCTGAAAGACGTGGATGGCCGGGACAAGCCCGGCCATGACGATGTCTGTCGTTTGGTAGGCCGAGCCTACAGCTTACAGCTGGCCCAGCAGCGTATCGCCGCCGGAGACTTCGACCTTGCCGGGATTCGGCTCGAGGTTGAGCTTGGTCACCTTGCCGTCTTCCACCAGCATCGAATAGCGATGCGAGCGGATGCCGAGGCCGTTGCCGGAGCCGTCGAGCTCCATGCCTATGGCCTTGGTGAATTCGGCATTGCCGTCGGCCAGGAACACCGCTTCGTCGCGGGTATCGGTGTCTTTCTTCCAGGCATTCATGACGAAGGCATCGTTGACCGACACGATCGCGATGGTATCGACGCCCTTGTCCTTCATGGCATAGGCATTGAGGAAGATGCTCGGCAGATGCATCTTGTGGCAGGTGCCGGTATAGGCGCCGGGGACTGCGAACAGCGCCACTTTCTTGCCCTTGAACACGTCGTCGGTGGTCTTCACGGCCAGACCGTCTTCGGTCATGACACGGAGCTTTGCCTCGGGTAGCTTGTCGCCAACTTGAATGGACATCGTCGCTCTCTCCTGATGTGGATGACGATGTTTAGACCGGCTCAATGACGCGGGCAATATCGCGCGCTGATTAGCCGATGTCCCGGGCCTCAATCCGTAGGGTGGGCAAAGCGCAGCGTGCCCACCAACTCCGTGACGCCGGAGCAGTGGGCCCGACGCAACAGCGCCGTCGCCCACCCCCGAGGACCCTTACGCCGCAGCGTCCTGCTTTTTCTCGTCGCGGAGTTCGCGGCGGAGGATCTTGCCGACATTGGTTTTCGGCAAGGCCTCGCGGAATTCGATCTGCTTCGGCACCTTGTAGTTGGTGAGCTGGGTGCCGCAGAACTTGATGATGTCCTCGGCCGTCAGCTTCGGGTCTTTCTTCACCACGAAGGCTTTCACGGCTTCGGTGGTCTTGGCATCGGCGACGCCGATCACCGCACATTCCATCACGCCGGGATGGCTGGCGATGACGTCCTCGACCTCGTTCGGGTAGACGTTGAAGCCGGACACCAGCACCATGTCCTTCTTGCGATCGATGATCTTGGTGCTGCCTTCGGCATCCATGATGCCGATGTCGCCGGTGCGGAAGTAGCCGTCCGCGGTCATCACCTTGGCGGTCTCGTCCGGCCTGTTCCAATAGCCGACCATCACCTGCGGGCCCTTGGCGCAGATCTCGCCGGGCTGGCCGAGCGGCACTTCGTTGCCGTCGTCGTCACGGATCGAGATATAGGTCGAGGACACCGGCAGACCGATGGTGCCGGTGAACTGGTCGATATCGGCGGGGTTGCAGGTCAGCGTCGGCGACGTCTCCGACAGGCCATAGCCTTCGGCGATCAGGCACCCGGTCGCCTTCTGCCACTTCTCGGCCACCGCACGCTGCACGGCCATGCCGCCGCCATTGGAAATCTTTAGCTTGGAGAAATCCACCTCGTCGAAGCCCGGCGCATTGAGCAAGCCGTTATACAGCGTGTTCACGGCCGGGAAGCTGTTGACCTGATACTTCTTTAATTCCTTGATGAAGCCGGCCATGTCGCGCGGGTTGGGGATCAGGAGATTGACGCCGCCGGCGCGCACCGCGAGCAGGAAGCAGGCCGTCAGCGCGAAGATGTGATACAGCGGCAGCGCGCAGACGATGAACAATTGATCGACATGCGGCGGCTTGCGCAGCGCCGGCTGCAGCCAGGCGTCGTTCTGCAGCATGTTGGCCAGAATATTCCGGTGCAGCAGCGTCGCGCCCTTGGAGACGCCGGTGGTGCCGCCGGTATATTGCAGGAAGGCGACGTCGTCCGGGCCGAGCGTCGGCTTGCTCAGTTTCATGTTGCGGCCGGCCGACACCGCGTCGTTGAAGGCGACGGCGCCGGGCAGGTGATAGGCCGGCACCATTTTCTTGACGCGGCGGACCACCAGATTCACGATCATGCCTTTGAAGCCGAGCATGTCGCCCATGGTGGCGACGATCACATGCTTGACCTGGGTCTTTGCGATCACCTGCTGCACGACGGCGGCAAAGTTCTCCAGCACGATGATGGCTTCGGCGCCGCTATCCTTGAGCTGGTGCTCGAGTTCGCGCGGGGTATAGAGCGGGTTGACGTTGACGGCGGCATAGCCGGCGCGCAGCACGGCACAGGTGGCGACCGGATAGTTCAGCACGTTCGGCATCATCAGCGCGACGCGGGCGCCCTTGGCCATGCCCTTGCTTTGCAGATAGGCGCCGAGCGCCACCGAATGCTCGTCGAGCTCACCATAGGTGATCGACTTGTCCATGCAGATGAACGCCTTGCGGTCGCGGAACTTGGCAAAACTTTCTTCCAGCAACGTCACCAGCGACGGATATTGCGCGGTGTCGATATCGGCGGGCACGCCGGCCGGATAGTGCTTGAGCCAGATGCGCTCCATGATATTCCCCCTCGGAATTTATTGGTTACGCGAAGTATTGAGCAGATCGCACAGCCAAGGCAAGCCGCGTAACGCCGCGGATGCGGGAAGGGGCGAGTGACGTGCGCTCTTTCACCGGCGTGCCGACGGCTCTCCCCCACGTCAAGGCCGGGCCTGACCCGGCCACCCATGGTGCTTGGTCACGTGCGACAAAGATGGGTCCCCGGTCCAGCCGCGCCGAAGGGGCTTTGGCTCCGCGGGCGGGTCAAGCCCGGGGATGACGGAGCGGGTGGTGGTGGAGCTAGCTGCGCGGAGTGGACGCAGCCGGCTTGGCTTCGGTGGCATTGCTCACCTGCACTTCGGTTGTTGTATACTTCACACTTCCACCAACTGTTGATACTTTGGCAAGCATTTCAAACTCTATTGCGGGTTCTAATTCTTCGGTTTTAGCTGGTTTACCTTTCAGGCTAATTAAACCATTACTAATACTGATTTTCTTATTGGCGTGAACCGAATTTAAGCTTGCATTAAAAGTGAGCGCATTTGCTTTACTGGCTTTTAAATGTACTGCGATTACATTATCTGTTAAAGACGCGATGGTTTTGCGAGTGTATTTTATGCCATCAATTTCATAGCTTATTGTTGTAGTAGCATTGCTGATATTTAAATCTCTATAATAGTTAGTAGCAGTTTGATGATTAGGAAATTGCAGGCATAAATCGCCCGCTGGCTGATAGCTCATCCCATTTTGTACTGCTTTGATTTTTTCTTTAGATAAGGATTGTGCTTCCTCATACTTTCCCTCGAAAAGCATTTTACGTAGTTGAGTAATTACACTTACATGTTCATCCACTACATTGTTGTGTGGTTTTCCTGTCCAAATGGTTTCTTCATTTAGCTGAAGTTGCTCTACCGATGGATTTCCAAAAACCATAGCTGCTAAGCTGCCATTTCCAATTGGCAAAGCTTCATTCCAAGTGCTAGCGGGCTGTTTATACCAAATTTTATAATCAGATTGTTGGGCCTTGACAAACTGAACCAGCAACAATAACACGATTAACTTTAACGCAAATTTCATTCAAACTAAGTTTTAAATCCTTTTCTGTATTTACTCAAGAAAAGTTTACCTAAAGTAAGTAATCGATTTTATAACTGGAAAAAATTGCTATTAATGCAATCGGTACAAATATCAAAAAATGCATTTTAAAGCTAAAGATACCACAATTTAAATTATCTTTGCGTACAGAGTTTTTCTCAGTTTTAGACAATCATTTTGGACTAACACAAGGCAACGAAAACCAAAATGTACTGCCTTTACCCAATTGAGAATTTACCCAGATTTTACCATTGTGCCTTGAAATGATTTCATGCGAAAGGTATAGCCCAATGCCTAGCCCAGAGATATTAGGGGTAGCTTCGTCTATACGGTAGAAACGTAAAAAGAGATTCTTGATTTTATCTTCTGCTATACCTAAACCGTAATCTGTAATGCCCACTAAAACCTCGTCTTTACCTTGAGACAATCGTACCTCTATCCTATTTGTGCCTGGAGAGTACTTTATGGCATTAGTTAGTAAATTAATGACCACTTGTTCAATTCGTTGACTATCGCCTTCTACCATACATAACTCAGGTGCTTCTAAAAGAACAATTTCATGATCACCTGTAGTATTTCTAATCAGTTCTGCCGCATCTTCTACTACTATTTTTAGATCAAAACTTGCAATTGTCAGTTTCAATTTCCCTGCTTCAATTTTAGAAATATCTAATAAATCGTTGAC
>SDZE01000548.1 GCA_004173095.1 Bradyrhizobiaceae bacterium | reverse complement strand
TGGCACCGCGCGGTACCACGCCCTATGCGCCGGAGCTCGATCGCCTGACCTCCGGCCGCGCTGGCGTAATCTGCGGCACCGGCGACAGTTTCGTCACGTCCACCGATCCATGGCTGGTGGCGAACAAGGTCGATGTTGTCGACATGGAGCTGTTCGCCATCGCCCAGGTGGCGCTGCGCCACACCATCTCCTGGCGCGCATTCAAGTTCATCACCGACGATGCCAATGATTTCGCGCACGAGCACTGGACGGCGAATGTCGCCAATGGCCAGGATCTGTTCTGGGACGCGATGAAGGGCGTGATCGTCTAACCTTGCTTCACCTCTCCCCACCGGGGAGAGGTGAAGAAAGAGTCGCCGTTCCTTAATAATCCACCTTCGCCAGGTACAACCCATCCGGCGGCGCGACGATGCCGCAGGCTGCGCGATTTTTCGCTGCCAGCGCGGCGCTCATGTCGTCGGGCGTCCAGCGGCCGTGGCCGACCCAGACCAGCGAGCCCACCATCGAGCGCACCTGGCTGTGCAGGAACGAGCGCGCCGAGGTGCGGACCGTCACCGCCTCGCCATCGGCGTCCACATCAAGTTGATCGAGCGTGCGGATCGGCGACTTCGCCTGGCATTCGGTGTCGCGAAACGTCGTAAAGTCGTGCCGGCCGAGCAGCCGTCGTGCGCCCTCGCGCATCAGATCGACATCGAGCGGCTTCGGCACCCGCCAGACATGGCCCATGTCGACGGCAAGGTTCGCGCGGCGATTGGTGATGCGATAAATGTAGTGCCGCTTCACCGCCGAGAACCGCGCCTCGAATTCGTCCGCCACCACATCGGCCGATAGCACCGCCACCGGATGCGGCCGCAGACGCGCATTCATGCCGTCGCGAAACCGGCCGGGCACCAGTTGCTTCGGCACGTCGCAATGCGCAACCTGTCCCAGCGCATGCACGCCGGCATCGGTGCGTCCGGCGCCATGGACGCGCACAGGAACGCCGCAGATCGCCTCGGCGGCGCGCTCCAGCGCACCCTGCACCGTCAGCGTGGCATCGGTTTGCACCTGCCAGCCCGAAAACGGCGTACCGTCATATTCGATGAGCATCTTGTAGCGCGGCATCAGCCCACCCGCATGGGTGGCTTCAGCGCCGTACCGCGCAAAAATTCGTCCGGCTTCATCGCCTGCTTGCCGGCGCGTTGCAATTCGAGGATGCGAATGGCGCCGTCACCGCAGGCGATCGTGAGCCGATCGTCGAGCAGATCGCCCGGCGTGCCCGATCCCTTTGCCAGTTCGCAGCGCAGAATCTTGAGCCGCACGATCTCGCCGTCAACATCCGCCTCGCACCAGGCGCCCGGAAATGGCGACAAGCCGTGGATATGCCGCAACACCGCGCGGGCCGGCTTCGACCAGTCGATCTTCGCCTCGGCCTTGTCGATCTTGGCAGCGTATGCGACGCCCTGCTCGCTCTGCTTTACCAGTTGCAGTCCGCCGCGATCGAGCGCGCCCATGGCGCGCACCATCAGGTCTGCCCCCAGCGGCGCCAGCGCGTCATGCAGGTCCATCGCGGTCAGGTTGTCGGTGATCGGCAGACGCTCGGCCATGGCAACGTCGCCGGTGTCGAGGCCGACATCCATCTTCATCACCATGACGCCGCTCTCGGCATCGTCGGCCATGATGGCGCGCTGGATCGGCGCAGCGCCGCGCCAGCGCGGCAGCAATGAGCCATGCAGGTTGAAGCAGCCGAGCGGCACCGCATCGAGAATGGTCTGCGGCAGGATCATGCCGTAAGCGACCACCACGGCGGCATCAGCCTCGAAGGCGCGAAACTGCGCCTCGGCCTCGTCGGTGCGCAGCGTCTTCGGCGTCAGCACGGGAATGCCAAGCCGCTCCGCCTCGCGCGCCACCGGCGTCGGCTGCAGCTTCATACCGCGCCCGGCGGGCTTCGCCTCGCGCGTATACACGGCCACGATCTCATGGCCATGGGCCACCAGCTCGAGCAGCGTCGGCACCGCAAAATCCGGCGTGCCCATGAAGATCAGACGAAGCGACATGTGGGCATCCAAAGAAGCAAGAAATACTCTGTCATGGCCGGGCTTGTCCCGGCCATCCACGCCTTCGCTTTGGTCAAGGCGTGGATACCCGGCATGCGCCGGGCATGACGGCAGTGAGAGCGAGCGTCAGCCCACGCGCTTGGCGATCTTGGTGAACTTCTTCATCACCCGATCGCGTTTGAGCTTGGACAGGTAATCGACGAACAGCACGCCGTTGAGATGGTCGATCTCGTGCTGGATGCAGGTGGCGAACAGGCCGGAGGCGTCTTCTTCCACCACCTTGCCGTCGAGATCGAGATAGCGGATCCGCACCGTCGCCGGGCGTTCGACTTCCTCGTAATATTCCGGGATCGACAGGCAGCCTTCCTCATAGACCGAGAGCTCTTCCGACGCCGAGATGATTTCCGGGTTGATGAAGACCCGCGGGGCCTTGCCGCCTTCCTCATCATCCTTCTTGGCAAGATCCATGGTGATCAAGCGGAGCGGAACCGCGATCTGGATCGCCGCCAGGCCGATGCCGGGGGCGTCATACATGGTCTCGAACATGTCGTCGGCGAGCTTGCGCACCTCCGAGGTGACGGTCTCGACAGGTTTGGAGATCAGCCGCAACTGTTTGTCCGGCAGAATGATGATTTCGCGAATGGCCATGGCGGGCGATTTAATCCGCGTCCGTTGCGCGGTCAATGCGCTGGAGGGGCATTAACGGGTTGGTAACCATGTCGGTTAGCGATCGATTAACCACATATCTTGACGATCAATTAACCATGCTGCTCAACGCTTCGTTAACCACGCCCGTTTACTTTTTGTTCACGATCGGGCGGCCGTCGCCCGTCGCAGTCGTCATTGCGAAGAGCGAAGCGGCACGGCAATCCAGAGAGCCAAGAGCGGAGACTGGATTGCTTCGCCGCAACAGCTCCCCGAAATGACGGCGCGGCATCGCATGTTATCCCGTAAGGCAATCTTCCCATGACCGCAGCGCCCGATACGGACACCACCTTGCAGCCCCGCGCCTCCTGGCGCGAAAGCATGGCGGTATATCTGCAGCCGCGCGTGCTGATCGTACTGATGCTCGGCCTGTCGTCCGGCCTGCCGCTGGCATTGTCGGGCTCGACGCTGCTGGTGTGGATGCGGGAGTCCGGCGTCGATCTCGGCACCATCGGCCTGTTCGCGCTGGTCGGCACCCCCTACACGTTGAAGTTCCTGTGGGCACCGCTTGTTGATGCCCTACATGTGCCCTTCTTCACCCGCGCCTTCGGTCGCCGCCGCGGCTGGCTGGTGTTTTCGCAATTGCTGCTGATCGGCGCCATCCTGCTGCTGGCATTGACCGATCCCGCGCGCTCGCCATTGTTCGTCGCGCTCGGCGCGCTGCTGGTCGCCGCGATGTCGTCGACCCAGGATATCGTGGTCGATGCGTTTCGCGTCGAGAGCCTGCCGGAAAGCGAGCAGGCTGCGGGCATGGCGTCCTATGTGGCGGCGTATCGGATCGGCATGCTGATCTCTACCGCCGGCATCCTGTTTCTGGTCAGCGCCTTTGAAGGCACCGGTGTCGCGCGCTCCTCGGCATGGATGTGGGGCTATGTGGCAATGGCTGCGATGGTGCTGATCGGCACCGTAACGGCGCTGGCCGCCACCGAGCCCGAACAATCCGCGCAGGCCGAAGCCGCCACCCGCAACGAGAGCGCCTTCCAGCGCGTGCTGCACGCCGCCATCGGCGCGTTCTCGGAATTCCTGTCGCGCAAAGATGCCTGGGCGGCACTGGCCTTCGTGGTGCTGTTCAAATTCACCGATGCGTTTTCCGGCACCATGACCGCGCCCTTCGTCATCGATCTCGGCTTCACCCGCAATGACTACGCCGCGATCGTCAAAGGTGTCGGCCTCGCTGCCACTTTGATCGGCGGCTTCGCGGGCGGCTTCGTCGCACGGCGCTATTCGCTGGCGGCAAGCCTGTGGATCGGCGCGGTGCTGCAGGCGGTATCGAATCTGGCATTCGCCTGGCTGGCACTGGTCGGCGTCAATCAATGGGCGCTAGCCTTGGCGATCTCGGTCGAGAACTTCACCAGCGCCATCGGCACAGTGATCTTCGTCGCCTATCTCTCCGCGCTCTGCAAGAATCCGCTGCACACCGCCACGCAATATGCGCTGCTGACGGCACTGGCGGCAGTGGGGCGAACTTACCTCTCCGCCGGTGCAGGCTACGTCGCACAGGCGACGGGCTGGCCGCTGTTCTTCGTCATCAGCGTGATTGTCGCGCTGCCGAGTCTTGTGTTGCTGCTCTGGCTGCAAAGACGCAGGCATTTTTCCGCACTGGGCCCGGTTCGGATTTAACATCACTCCTGACAGCAATGTCCCCTCTCCCGCTCGCGGGGGAGGGTCAGGGTGGGGGTGCCTCCGCAAACTCCGACGTCACGTGGGGCGCCCCCACCCCGGCCCTCCCCCGCAAGAGCGGGAGAGGGAGAGACGGAGCTCTAATTCGCCTTGCCCACCAGACTCCACTTTGTCACCAGCGCTTCGCTCATCTGTCCGGCCTGTTCGGCGCAGGCGACCTCGGTGACTTTGAACGCCACTTCCTTGCCGACCAGCTTCTTCAACTGCGTGGCCTGCGCATCGCTATCGACGACGATCTCGAACGTCTCCGGCCCGGTCTCGAGATTGCACAGGCCGGCCGGCGCCGGCAGCCGGCGCGGTTCGCTGACCACCTGATAGATATTGGTACGCTTGCCCTTGATATCGCGGCTGCGCATGGCATTGAGCTGACCTGACAGCACATCGCCCACCTTCATGTCTTTCGGTGCGACCGGCTTGGCCGGCACCTCGTCCGCCTCGGAGGCGGCATAAGCAGCCGTCGTCATGGCGCCTGCCATCATGAGCACCACGGCGGCGCAGAACGGCGCCTTGAATCCAGATCGTGTCATCAGAAGTATCCCGTATCAGAACCAAATCTCGGCTTGAAATCTTGGCTTAGAACAATGTGCGTTGTCGCATCGCCGCCGACAGCGTCCCTTCGTCGAGGTAGTCCAATTCGCCGCCCACCGGCACGCCATGCGCCAAGCGGGTGACTTTGACATGGGCCTCCTGAAGAAGGTCGGTGATGTAATGCGCGGTCGTCTGCCCATCCACGGTCGCATTCAGCGCCAGGATGACTTCCGTGACTTCGGGCTCATGCGCCCGCGCCACCAGCGCATCGATGGTCAGATCGCCCGGTCCCACACCGTCGAGCGGAGACAGCGTGCCGCCGAGCACGTGATATTTGCCAGGCGCTGCATTGGCGCGTTCCAGCGCCCACAGATCGGCGACATCGGCCACCACCACGATGGTGGTCGGATCGCGCCGTGGATCCATGCAGATCGTGCAGGGCGACTGGGTGTCGATATTGCTGCACACCTTGCAGACCTGCACGCGCTCGATCGCCGTCTGCAGCGCACCGGCCAGCGGCGTCATCAACGCATCGCGCTTCTTGATCAGATGCAGCGCGGCGCGCCGCGCCGAGCGCGGACCGAGCCCCGGCAGCCGCGCGAGCAACTGGATCAAGCGCTCAATTTCAGGTCCGGCAACGGCGGCCATGTCAGCGCGGCCTCTGTCAGCCGAGGCCCATTCCCGGCGGCAGGCCGAGGCCGCCGGTCAGCGACTGCATCTTCTCCTGCATCGCGGCTTCCGCCTTGCGGCGCGCATCGCCCAATGCGGTGACCAGCAGGTCTTCCAGGATCTCGACGTCTTCGGGCTTCAGCAGCGACGGATCGATCTTCACCGCTTTCACTTCGGTCTTCGCCGTCATCCGCACCGCTACGAGACCGCCGCCGGACACACCCTCGACCTCCACATGGTCGAGCTCTTCCTGCATTGCCTTCATCTTCGACTGCAGCTGCGCCGCCTGCTTCATCATGCCGAGAAAGTCAGCCATTGATCTTCCTTTGTTTTGGTTGGTGCACGATCTGATCCGAAAAACGGTGACGCCTTTCGGGATCATGCTCTTAATCGTCGTCGCCGGGTTCGGCGCCATCATCGGTGATCAGTGCGTCGTCGTCGCCTTCGGGAATTTCCGGCGCGAGCAGACGCACTTCCATCTTCGCGCCGGGGAATTTTGCAAACACCGCTTGCACCCGCGGATCGGCCTCGGCCACGCGCTGACGCTCGTTCTTCTGCTCCCGCTGTTGCTCGCGGATCGTCGCCTGGCCCTGCTCGTTGGACACGATCACCGCCCAGCGACGACCGGTCCACAGCTCCAGCTTGCGCGAGAGATCATTGATCAGTGAACGCGCGGCAGTGCGCTCCATCGCGAGTTCAAGCCGGCCGTCTTCGATCCGGATCAGCCGCACATCGGATTCCAGCGCGCCACGGACCATCAGATCGCGCTTCTGCCCGGCCAATGCAATCAGTTCAGGATAGGTCGAGATCTTCAACACCGTCGCGGGCGGCACTTCGGTCACGCCGACCTGCGGCTGCGCCGCCGGCTCGGCATTGCCCCGCTGCATGACCGGCCCGCGCGGCGCGCTCGACATCGTCGGCGCCGATGATGATGATGATGCGGGAGGCATCTGCGTAGAGGCCTGCGCCGATGGCGCGTTCAATACCGGCGCAGCACGACCGCCGCCATTGCCGATTACAGGCGATGATCCACCGCCCTGTTCGATCATCCGGATGGCTTCATCGGGCGTCGGCAGATCGGCGACATAAGCGATGCGCACCAGCACCATTTCAGCCGCCGCGGCGGGGCGTGTCGCGCCCTGCACTTCGGTGATGCCCTTGAGCAGCATCTGCCACATGCGTGACAGCACGCGCATCGAGAGTTTTGCGGCAAAATCGCGGGCACGCAGGCGTTCGGTTTCGCCGAACGCGACGTTGTCGGCGGTCGCCGGTACGATCTTCACACGGGTGACGAAATTGACGAATTCGGCAAGGTCGCTCAGCACCACGACGGGATCGGCACCGACATCATACTGTTCGCGGAATTCCTTGAAGGCGCTGGCGATGTCACCGCGCGCCAGCGAATCGAACAGATCGATGACGCGGGTGCGATCAGCCAGACCGAGCATCTGGCGCACCGCATCGGCTTTCACAACCCCTGCGGCATGCGCAATCGCCTGATCGAACAGCGACAGCGAATCGCGCACCGAACCTTCGGCCGCGCGCGCGATGATGCCGAGCGCTTCCGGCTCGACCTCGACGTTCTCCTGGCCGGCGATATTCGACAGATGCGACATCAGCACATCGGCATCGACACGGCGCAGATCGAAGCGCTGGCAACGCGACAGCACCGTGATCGGGACTTTGCGGATTTCGGTGGTGGCGAACACGAATTTCGCGTGCTCCGGCGGCTCCTCCAGCGTCTTCAGAAACGCGTTGAAGGCTGCCGTCGACAGCATGTGAACTTCGTCGATGATGTAGACCTTGTAGCGCGCGGATGACGGCGCATAGCGCACGCTGTCATTGATCTGGCGGACATCATCGACGCCAGTATGCGAGGCGGCGTCCATTTCCAGCACGTCGATGTGCCGGCTTTCCATGATCGCCTTGCAGTGGATGCCATGGGTCGGCATCTGGATGGTCGGCCCCTTCACCGAGCCATCGGGCAATTCGTAATTCAGCGCCCGCGCCAGAATACGCGCCGTGGTGGTCTTGCCGACTCCGCGCACGCCGGTGAGGATCCAGGCCTGCGGAATCCGCCCGGTCTCGAACGCATTCGAGACGGTGCGCACCAATGCGTCCTGGCCGATCAGATCGTCGAAATTTCCCGGCCGGTACTTGCGCGCCAGCACCCGATAAGGCGTCGCCGCAGCGGGAGCGTTCATCGCGAAGCCGGCCTGGGCGTCATCATCGGAGGGGGGCATGCCGGCATCGGTCATCGAGAAATCCGCAATGTGTTGTCTCAAGAGGCCGGTTTGCGGAACATCGGGCGGATCGACCGGCAAAACATGAATTTTCTGCCGGGACACCGCCTGTCCACCGGGCAATTCGGCGCGATGCGCCAAATTTGCTCGATAAAACAAGTAGGAGACTGACGAGCGACCCGATCCGGATCTCGTTAGGGCTGCTACCTTCCGGTCCTGACCCGATTGGCGAGTGGCTCGTCCACCGCCAATCTCCCGATGCCTATTTGGGGCCAAATCAGCCGGAAAGCAAGCGCAGCGCAGGCCGCAAATGGCCTGCGCACTGGCCTCCGTGTTGCCGCAAGAAATCGTGGCGGATACGCGCAAAAGCATGCACCACGGAGTTGTTTGCGCCGCCAGTTCCTGCGACCTTACGCCTCAAAATCGAGAGACCGAATGGCCACCACACCCGCCTTTGAGTTGCACAAACAGCTGCAGCAAGACACCATCGACATCGGCGATCTGCCCCTCAGCCGTGTGCTGGTGGTCAAGGACGCGCATTACCCCTGGCTCATGCTGGTGCCGCGCCGCGCCGACATCATCGACATCATCGATCTCGACGAGGTCGCACAGGCGCAGCTGATGACCGAGATCAATCGGGTCGGCCGCGCGCTGAAAGACGTCACCCGCTGCGACAAGCTGAATGTCGCGGCCCTCGGCAATGTGGTGCCGCAACTGCACGTCCACATCATCGCGCGACGCAAGACCGATGCGGCCTGGCCGCGCCCGATATGGGGCGTGATGCCGCCGCTCGCGCATGACGCCGAAGAGGTGCAGCGCTTTATTTCAGAACTCCGTCGCAAGATCTGGCTCGGTTGAAACCCATGACAAGCACGCTATTCCCTCTCGGCCAGCCGGCCTTTATTTCGAACACCCTGGATCGCGCCGCGCATCTGCGCTTCAACGACGAGAAGCTGTTCGCGCTCGAAAACAAAAGCGATAGCCGCGCTTACGTGATCTATCGCGACTCGCTGGTGATGAAGAAGGACGGCGACAATGTGCGCGCGCTGCTTACCATCCCGGAGGCGCTGAAGTTCGGCGCCAATCCGGGCACCATCTTTCTCGGCCTGCGCGACGGCGCTGCTGTGTTCGGCATGGGCATCTCTCCGGACGCATCGGAAAAGCTGCTGGGCCGCGACGACGTCACCGTGTCCGAACTTCGCGGCATGGCGATGCAAGGCGTCGTGCCGCCGGATCAGCTGTCAGCCATCGCGCAAGCCAAATCCATGGTGTCCTGGCATCAGCGCCATGGCTTCTGCGCCAATTGCGGCGCCAAGTCGGCGATGGCTGAAGGCGGCTGGAAGCGGGTCTGCCCGAGTTGCAAGACCGAGCATTTTCCGCGCACCGATCCAGTGGTCATCATGCTGGTCGAGAAAGACGACAAGTGCCTGCTTGGGCGTCAGAAGCAATTTCCGCCGGGCATGTATTCATGCTTGGCCGGTTTCGTCGAAGCCGCCGAGACCATCGAGGATGCCGTGAAACGCGAGATCTTCGAGGAATCCGGCATCCGCTGCACCGACGTCACTTATTACATGACACAGCCCTGGCCCTACCCGTCATCCCTGATGATCGGCTGCTCGGCACGCGCCCTCACCGACGAAATCGTCGTCGATAAAATGGAACTTGAGGACGCCCGATGGTTTGACCGTGACGAAGCAATGCTGATGTGGAAGCGCGAGCATCCGGACGGGCTCGCGGGTCCGCATCCATTCGCGATTGCCCATCACCTGCTTGGACGGTGGCTGCATCCCGACCAGGCCTGAAGACACCAACGGGGATTTCTCCATGACTGACCAGCCCAAGCGCGTGTTGTGCATCGGCCTGCCCGTGCGCGACCTGACCTTTGCCGTGGAATCCGTGCCGGGTCGCGGCCAGAAATTCCCCTCGCAGCGCTTCGCGCAGATCATCGGCGGCAATGCCCTCAATGCCGCGATCGCCATCAACCGGCTCGGCGGCAAGGCCGCGATGGCCGGTCCGATGGGCGACAAGAGCGAGACCTCAGATCAATTCCTGTTCGACGATCTCGCCAAGGAAGGCATCGACGCCACCCATCTCGTGCATATGCCTGGTCTGGTGACGCCGATCTCGGCGGTCATGATCGACCCATCGGGCGAGCGCACCATCGTCACCTTCCGCGATCCTGAATTATGGAAGGTGAAGCTGCCGTCCCATGACGTGCTGCTGAAGGACTGCGACGCAATACTGGTGGAGAGCCGCTGCGCCGGCTTCGCCACCGATCTGTGCATCGAGGCCCGGCATCGCGGCATTCCCGTGGTCGTCGATATCGACAGCACGATCGCCCAGAACGAAGGCCTGCTAACGGCGTCATCGCATCTGATTTTCTCCGACGATGCGCTGCAATCGACCGCTGGCACGTCGGACAATCTGAAGGCGCTGCAGAAGCTGGCGACGCTGACATCGTCCTTCCTCGCCGTCACCCGCGGCCCCAAAGGCACGCTGTGGCTCGACGAGAACGGCACGGCCAAAGAGACCCCCGCATTCCCCGTCCATGTGGTCGATACGCTGGGCGCGGGCGATATCTTCCACGGCACCTTCGCCCTTGAATTTGCCGCCGGCAAATCGATCCCCGAAGCGCTGCGGTTCGCCTCGGCGGCCGCCGCGCTCAAATGCACCCGCTATGGCGGCGCCTTCGCTTGCCCGCAACGCTCTGAAGTCGAACAGCTTTTGCGGGATTCAAAGGTCGGCTTACTCAGCTGAAATGCGGCACCGATCTCACGAGCGGCGCCGACAACAGGTTGAAATGCATCGCATCGGCGCGTCGGAGAAAAGAATTTCCTTCACCAGACCGGCGCGGCGACACAAATAGTCCCGTCTTGATTTAGAAGATTGTTCCATATATGAGGTTTATCAGCCCCATCATTAGAACAACGTTCTCCCCATGTCAGATGTCGCCGACCAGTCCCCCGAATCGACCCGCCGTCTTGATGCGATCGACCGCAAGATCCTGACGGTCTTGCAGGAAGACGCGTCGCTTTCGGTTGCCGAGATCGGCGATCGCGTCGGGCTCTCCTCGACGCCGTGCTGGAAGCGCATCCAGCGTCTCGAGGCTGACGGAGTGATCCTGCGCCGGGTTGCACTCGTCGATCAGAACAAGATCGGCCTCGGGATTTCGGTGTTTGTCTCGGTCGAGAGCAGCGATCATTCCGACGCGTGGCTGAAGAAATTCGCCGACGCCGTCAGCGCCATGCCGGAGGTGATGGAATTCTACCGGATGGCCGGCGATGTCGATTACATGCTCCGCGTCGTGGTGGCGGACATGCAGAGCTATGACGTGTTTTACAAGAAACTGATCAGCGCGGTGGCGCTGAAGAACGTCACGTCGCGCTTTGCGATGGAGAAGATCAAGTCGGTCACGGCGCTGCCGGTACGCGCCGACTTCCGGATGTGACTTCAGCACCAGGTTGATCGCATCGAACATGTCGTGCATGCGCTGCTTCGAAACCGGGCTTTCCACGACAACGACGAGTTCGGGCTTGTTCGACGACGCGCGCACGAGACCCCAGCTGCCATCCTCGCAGGTCACGCGTACGCCGTTCACCGTGACGAGATCGCGGATCGGCTGACCGGCGACGTTGTCGCCTTTCTTCTGCGCAGCCTCGAAGTGCTTCACGACGGCATCAACGACGCCATACTTCGTCTCATCGTCACAATGCGGCGACATCGTCGGCGACGACCACGTCTTCGGCAGCGCGTCCTTGAGATCCGCCATGGTCTTGCCGGGCGCACGGTCCATCATCTCGCAGATGGCGATGGCCGAGACGAGACCATCGTCATAACCGCGGCCGACAGGTGCGTTGAAGAAGAAGTGCCCTGACTTCTCGAAACCCGCCAGCGCGTTCAGCTCATGGGTGCGGCGCTTCATGTAGGAGTGGCCGGTCTTCCAATAGGTCGTCTTGGCATTCTGCTGCTGCAGCACCGGATCGGTGATGAACAAGCCCGTGGATTTCACATCGACGACGAACTCAGCGTTCTTGTGAACAGCCGACATGTCGCGTGCCAGCATCACGCCGACCTTGTCGGCAAAAATCTCTTCGCCCGTATTGTCGACCACGCCACAGCGATCGCCGTCACCGTCGAAGCCGAGACCGACATCGGCCTTGTGCTCGAGCACCGCATCGCGAATCGCGTGCAGCATTTCCATGTCTTCGGGATTCGGGTTGTATTTCGGAAACGTATGATCGAGCTCGGTATCGAGCGGAATCACCTCGCAGCCGATCGCTTCCATCACCTGTGGCGCGAACGCACCCGCCGTGCCATTGCCGCAGGCGACGACGACCTTGAGCTTGCGCTTGAGCTTCGGACGCTTGGTGAGATCGGCGATGTAGCGCGCCGGATAATTCTCGTGGAAGTGATAGGAGCCACCGGCCTTGTTATTGAATTCGGCATTGAGCACGATCTCTTTCAATCGCGTCATCTCGTCCGGACCGAATGTGAGCGGCTTGTTGGCGCCCATCTTGACGCCGGTCCAGCCATTGTCGTTATGCGAGGCGGTCACCATGGCGACGCAGGGGACGTCGAGATCGAATTGCGCGAAATAGGCCATCGGCGTGACAGCGAGGCCGATATCATGAACCTTGCAGCCGGCAGCCATCAGACCGGTCATCAGGGCGTATTTGATGGAAGCCGAATAGCCGCGAAAATCGTGACCAGTGACGATCTCCTGTTTCTGGCCGAGTTCAGCAATCAGCGCGCCGAGCCCCATGCCCAGCGCCTGGACGCCCATCAGGTTGATTTCCTTGCCGAACAGCCAGCGCGCGTCATATTCGCGAAAGCCGGTGGCCTTCACCATCGGCTCGGACTCGTAGGCGTAGGTATTGGGCACGAGCAAGGGTTTTGGCTTCGGAAACATCGACGACCTCGCAACTGATGATGTTTGTTTTTGACGTTACTATTTGAGGTGCAGCCATAGCGGCTGCACGCGCCAGTGGAAAGGCGCTGCGGTGTGCGTCGGTACTTGAGAGTGTGACTTTGTTTGAAATTGGACCGCAGCGCGGGGCGGCTGATTTCCTACTGCTCCAGGACCATCCGGCCGTTGGAATATTCGAATCGCTTCAATTTCGACAGAAACGACAGGCCGAGCAGATTCTCGGAGAGCGCCTCGTCCGGCAGCACCATCGCGTCGACATCGCGCACGGTGATGTCGCCGACCTGCACCATAGGCAGTTTGGCGCGTGCAGCCTTCAGCGTGCCGTTCGCCGTTGTCACCGTGGCGTTAAAGTCGGCGCGCGAGGGACGCAGACCAAAGCGTGCAGCGGATGTCTCGTTGAGCGCGATCACCGAAGCGCCGGTGTCGACCATGAAGCCGATGCGCTGGCCGTCGATCCGCGCTTCGGTCTGGAAATGACCACGGGTGTCGCGGGGAATGGTCAGGCTGCGGATGCCGGCCTGGGGAGCGCTGAGGGCCGCGAGGCGGGTCGGGGCGATTTCCGTCCGTGCCATGGCGGGAGTCGAGGTCATCTTGTCGGCGACCTGAGCCATCACGGTGCCGAGACCGATCAGCACTGCCGCAAGAAACATGATGCTACGCATACGCAACCTTTACTGAACGCCAACAAGCGGAACCGGATCAGGCCACGCATTTCCGCCACCGTCTGCAAGGGACGCCGGCAAGGCTGCAATTTTCGCGAAAAGGATGAGCGAAGCGTTAAAGGCAGCCGACGCTTTCATGTCGTCCTCCGCAAAAGCGGGGGATCCAGTACACGCCGACGTGGCAGCTCTATCGCAAAGGCCAATGTTTACTGGGTCGCCCGGTCAAGGGTCGATGACAGTGAGAGTTGATTACGTCCCTCTGGGTTTGGCGCGCCGGGTTGGCATGGCCGTCGCCGGATCGTCCGGCCAGGGATGGCGCGGATAGCGTCCGCGCAGATCGGCGCGGACATCCTGATAGCTGCCGCGCCAAAAACCCGGCAGGTCGCGCGTCACCTGCACCGGCCGCTGCGCCGGCGACAGCAATTCCAGCACCAGCGGCACCTTGCCCTTGGCGACAGAGGGGTGAATGCCGAGACCGAATAATTCCTGCAGGCGGACAGCGATGGTCGGCCCTTGCTCGGCTTCGTAATCGATGGCCAGCAGGCTGCCCGTCGGCGCCTCGAAATGCGTGGGCGCTTCCCTGTCGAGACGCGCGCGCTGATCCCAGGGCAGCAGGTTCATGATCGCGTCCGACAGGTCGCCGGCCGTGAGGTCCTTCAGCGACGTCTTGCCGAACAGCGCAGGCATCAGCCAGGCCTCGCGCGTGTCAGCAAGCGCCTGGTCCGACAGATCGGGCCATGCTTCGCCTTCCGAGGCGCGCAGGAACATCACGCGGCCACGCCACTGCTGGAGGGCCTTGGACCATGGCAGGCGATCGAGGCCGAGCGCCGCAAGACCATCGGCGAAGATGCGCGCGGCAGCCTCGGAGGCGACCACCGTCAGCGGCGCTTCGGACAATGTGATCGCATGCAGCGTGCGTTTGCGTCGGCCGCGCAGGCTGGTCGAGGCGCGGTCGAAACTGATCTCGTCCGCATTGACGATCTGGCCGGCAAAACGCGTTTCGATCTCCGCTTGCGACAGTGGCGCTGCAAGGAGGATACGGCCGTTCGCCGCCGTGCCGGTGAGCTCACCGACGGCAATGTATGGCTCTCTAGCCAGCGCAGCGCTCTGCTCGATGGACGCCCCGCGGCCATTGGCGAGCACGAAACCGCCATTGCCACGATTTTTGGCGACACGATCCGGGAATGCGAAGGCGAGCATGGCGCCGGTGGAGAGTGGCTCGGTAGATGGCGCCGAACGCTGTAACCCCCTCTCCCGCGTTTGCGGGAGAGGCAACGGAGACTTGGTCCGCATTCTTCATGCGGGCCATCACAATCCTCGCGGTGAGTGCTGACATGCATGGTTCCGCAAGGGCGCAGCCATGCCTGTATACAGGCCAGACGTCAGCCTGTTGATCTAGACAACAGAGGCGCATGTTCCGTTTGATGATCTGAGCAGGGCACATTGCAGCTGTTTAGAAGCCAGCGACAGCT
>SDZE01000404.1 GCA_004173095.1 Bradyrhizobiaceae bacterium | reverse complement strand
CCGGCGCAGGCGATGTATCACTTCCTGTCCGGCTACACCGCGAAAGTCGCCGGCACCGAGCGTGGTCTCGGCAATGATCCCGAGCCGGAATTCTCGACCTGCTTCGGCTCGCCGTTCCTGCCGCTCGATCCCTCGGTCTACGGCAACATGCTGCGCGACCTGATCGCCAAGCACAATGTCGATTGCTGGCTGGTCAATACCGGCTGGACCGGCGGCAAATACGGTGTCGGCTCGCGCATGCCGATCAAGGTGACGCGCGCACTGCTCACCGCGGCGTTGAACGGCTCGCTGCGCAACGTCGAATTCCGCACCGACAAGTATTTCGGCTTCGCGGTCCCGACCGCGCTGGACGGCGTGCCGTCGGAGATCCTTGATCCCGTCAATACCTGGAAGGACAAGGCCGAGTTCGATGCCACCGCGCGCAAGCTGGTCGGCATGTTCCAGAAGAACTTTGCCAAGTTCGAAGCGCAGGTGGACGCCGAAGTGCGCGCCGCCGCACCGGATGTGAAGATGGCGGCGGAGTGATTTCGCAGCCGAAATCGTGAATGCAAAAGGGCGGCCGCGAGGTTGCCCTTTTTTGTTTGTCACAACCTGTCATCGCCCGACCAGCCAGGCCACGACAGCAGAGAGGATCCTTTGATGAAAAGCCTCGCGCTCGGCTGGCCGTTCTGGGCCATCCTATCCGCCGCCTTCGCGGCGCTGACGGCAATTTTCGCAAAAATCGGCATCGAGAATGTCAATTCGGATTTCGCGACCTTCATCCGCACCATCGTCATCCTGGTCGCGGCGGGATTGATGGTGGTGATCACCGGCAACTGGCAGTCGCCATCCAGCGTGTCGGCCAGAACATGGACATTTCTCGTGCTGTCGGGTGTTGCCACCGGCGCGTCGTGGATCTGCTACTTCCGTGCGCTCAAGCTGGGCGACGCTGCGCGGGTTGCGCCGATCGACAAATTGAGCGTTGTGTTCGTCGCCGTCTTCGCGGTGTTGTTTCTCGGCGAGAAACTCTCGCTGCCGAACTGGCTCGGCGTCATCCTGATCGCCTGCGGCGCCGTGCTCGTCGCCTATCGGGCCTGATCGCGCCGCGCGGCCGGACTATGCGAATGTAAGGATGCCGCGCAGGCAGACATAGCCGCCGGTCGCGATGACGACGCTGGCGAAGGTCGCACGCAATGCGCGGTCGTGCCGGCCGAGCGCCTTGCCGGCCAGCATGCCCAGCAGCCCGCCGATCAGACCGCCGACGATGAAGATCGCCGCCAGCCGCCAGTCGGTCATGCCCGACATGGCATAGCTTGCCGCAGTGGAGGCGCCAAACGCCACCACGGCCACCAGCGAGGTCCCGATCGCCGCCGTCATCGGCATGCCGGTGGCAAACATCAGGCCGGGCACGATCAGAAAGCCGCCGCCGATCCCGAAGAAGCCGGCCAGCAGACCGACGCCGAAGCCGACGCCAATCAGCATCGGCAGCAGCCGACGCGCCGTCGTCCGGTCGAGCCGGATCGTGGCATCGCCGCGGCTCGCCCGCGGGACCAGCATCAACACGCCGATCGCGATCATCAGCAGGCCGAACATGATCAGCAGCTTCTGGCCATCGACATGCTGGGCGCCGAGCGATCCGGCGAACGCACCGCCGATGCCGGCCAGCGAGAAGGTGATGGCGCAGGGCCATCGCACATTGCCGGCCGACCAGTGCGACAGCATGTTGGCGAAGGCGCTGACCGCCACGGCGACCGCACTGGTCCCGATCGCCACATGCGGCGACGAGACGCCGACCACATAGACCAGCAGCGGCACCGCCAGCACCGACCCGCCGCCGCCGACCAGCGCGAGCACGAAGCCGACCAGCCCGCCCGAGCCAAGCGTCGCGAGATCGGTCAGGCCGAACGTCATCGACATTATCCGAGGGCTGCGGTCGCGCGGCGATTCCACGGCGCCAGCGCCAGGATCCGCGCCATCATGCAGGTGCCGGAGACGCCCGCGAACACCAGGCCGGCGCCGACAAAGGCTGACAGCGCGTAGAAACCGGGGCTGACCCATGTGCCGAGCACGGCACCCGTCACCACCAGCGATCCGGCGACGATCTGCACCTGTCGCATCATCTCGATCGGCTGCTTGCGATCGGCAATCACCGGCAGGCCGGCCGACTTCCAGGCCTCGATGCCGCCGTCGAGAATGTAAGCGTCGCATTGGGTCGAGGACGCGAGTCGCTCGACATTGGCCGCCGTGCGGCTGCCAGCCTTGCAATGAAAGATCACCGCTGGAGTCGCCTCCGGCACGGAGACATCGCGAAGTCGTGACAGCGGTTCGTGGCGTGCCAGCGCAATGCGTTCGCGGGCATGTTCGTCGGGCTCGCGGATATCGACGAGCACGGCGCCGCGCGCGATCAGCTTCTGGGCTTCAGATGTGGAGATATGGGGCAATGTCATGAATGAACTCCATCGCACCGATCAGGAGGGACTGCGGCAATAGAGCCGGTGCAGCTCTGCCATCAGTTGCTGGGTGCGGGGATCGGCGATCCGGTACCACAGCGTTTGGCCTTCGCGTCGGAACGTGACGAGGTTTTCGTCGCGCATCCGGGCGAGGTG
>SDZE01000574.1 GCA_004173095.1 Bradyrhizobiaceae bacterium | reverse complement strand
ATGCTGGCCGACCGCGTCATCGTGATGTCGGCCGGTCCCGGCCGCATCGATTGCGAGATCGACATCGACCTGCCGCGCCCGCGCGACGTCGCATCGCCGGAATTCAACGCGCTGCGGCGTGACATCACGCAGAAGCTCACCAGCCACATCGCCAGCAGCCGCGGCGCGGCGGCGGTGTCGTGAGGCGGTGACCGCCGCGGTCGGTGCCGATCGCGCGCCGGATCGTCCAGTCCTATCTTCCCACGGCCGTCATCCCCGCGAAAGCGGGATCCAGTACACGCTGTCGGTCGTGCTTCATCACGCGCGATACCGGGTACTGGGTCGCCCGGTCCAGCCGGGCGAAGACAGTTGAGGGGGGGGACGTTCTTTAAAAGAGCAGCGACGCAATTGACTCATACCGATGACTGGATAGCGCTCTCAAAAGCCGCTCCCACTGCTGTCATCCCCGCGAAAGCGGGGATCCAGTACACGCTGCCGGCAGTGCTTGATCGCAGGCGACACCGGGTAATGCGTCGCCCGGTCGAGCCGGGCGAAGACAGTTGAGGGGTTGGTGAACCCTTCGTCGCAAGGAAATGCGCGCGACGATGGCGACAGGGGTGTGAATAAAATTCTCGTCCTGTGGTGATGCAGAGAATATCCGCCCTTGGCTATCGCCCCACTCAGGCCTCACGTCGTTATTTCCCGCATCCGCTTGTAACGCCGCACGAACGGTATTTCTTAAGACCGTACAGCGAAGGCGTGACGACGATGGACGCGATTCCCGGAACATTCGACAAACTCTCTCTGCTGACGCCCGGTTTCGCCGAGCGTGCGCCGCTGCATGATCGCTCGGCGAGCTTTCCGTTCGAGAATTTCCAGGAACTGTCCGACGCGGGTCTGCTGGCGCTGCCGGTCGACAAGGCCTATGGCGGCGGCGGGGGCGGGATCCGCGAAGCTGCCAAAGTCGTCGGCGCGGTCGGTCAGGCCGATGCCGCCACCGCTCTGGTGCTGGCGATGCACTACATCCATCACCTGGTGATCGCCGCCGGTGGCCGATGGCCGGTACACCTCGCCGAGAAAGTGGGCCGCGACGCGGTCAAGGGACTGGCGCTGATCAACGCGCTGCGTGTCGAGCCCGATCTCGGCTCGCCTGCACGCGGTGGTCTGCCGGCGACGACGGCGCGTCGCACGCCGCAGGGATGGCGCATCTCGGGTCGCAAGATCTATTCGACCGGTGCACCGATCCTGGCCTGGATGACGGTGTGGGCAAAGACGGACGACGCCGAGACGCCCGGCGATGCCGGTCCGCGCGTCGGACTGTTTCTGGTGCCGGCGAAGTCCGCGGGGATTGGGATCGCCGAGACCTGGGATCATCTCTGGTCGGCGCCGTCTATGACGGGGTGGCCCGCGCTGCACGTGACTGGCTCGTCGAATTCCTGCGAATCCGCACGCCGTCGAGCCTGGGCGCACCGCTCGCGACATTGCCGCGGATGCAGGAGAGCGTGGGTGGCATCGAAGCCCTGCTGTCGGTGAATGCGCGGCTGCTCGACAGTTTCGCGCGGGATCTCGACGACGGCGTCGCCTTGACCGCGGCGGAGGCCAACATTCTCAAACTCACAGTCACTAACAACGCGATCGCGGCTGTCGAACAGGCGCTGTCACTGACCAGCAATCACGGGCTCAGCCGAACCAATCCGCTCGAGCGTCATTACCGCGACGTCCTCTGCGGCCGGGTGCATACGCCGCAAGACGACAGCACGCGGCTGGCGGCCGGCCGTCTCGCGCTCGGCATCTAATTCACTGATCACATCGGAGACACCCATGTCCGTCGAATTCATCGGCTTCATCACCAACAACGATTCCTCCGAAACCCGTGTGCGCTCGGGCCCGGTGCTCGATCCCGGTTACATCGAGACCGTCGCCAAGGCCCATGAGCTGGCCGGCTTCGACCGCGCGCTGCTGGCGTTCCATTCGACCTCGCCCGACGGGCTGCAGGTCGCGCAGCATGCGCTGGGCGTCACCGAGAAACTCAAGGTCATGATCGCGCAGCGACCCGGCTTCACCTCGCCGACGCTGCTGGCGCGGCAGCTCGCCGTGGTCGATCAGTTCTCCAAGGGGCGTGTGTCGCTGCATGTCATCACCGGCGGCAACGCCACCGAGCTGCGTCAGGACGGCAATACGCTGGACGACAAGGAGGAGCGCTACGCGCGGACCAGCGAATGGCTCGACGTCCTGAAGCTGGAATGGACCAGCGAAAAGCCGTTCTCCTATAACGGCAAATATTTCCAGGTCGAGAACGGTTTTGCGCAGGTGAAGCCGTACAGCCCGATCCATGTGTTCGTGGGCGGCGCGTCCGATGCGGCCATCGACGTGTCCGGCAAGCATGCCGATACGTTCGCGCTGTGGGGCGAGTCCTATGCGCAGGTGCGCGACGTCACTGCACGTGTGCGCGCGGCCGCGGCCAAATACGGCCGTCCGGCGCCGCGCTTCAGCCTGTCGGTGCGTCCGATCATCGCCGACACCGAAGAGAAGGCCTGGGCCAAGGCCGATGACATCCTGGCCCGCGCCACGGCGCTGCAGGACAAGACCGGCTATCGCAAGCCGGCGGATGGCCATGCCACCGCCGGTGCCAAGCGATTGCTGGCGCTGGCCGAGCAGGGCACCCGGATCGACAAGCGGCTGTGGACCGAGATGGCGAAACTGACCGGCGCCAACAGCAACACCACCGCCCTGGTCGGCACGCCGCAGCAGGTCGCTGAGGTGTTCGCTGATTACTACGATCTCGGCGTCAGCCATTTCCTGATCCGCGGCTTCGATCCCCTGATCGACGCCATCGATTATGGCCGTGAACTGATCCCGCTCACCCGCCGCTTGATTGCCGAGCGCGGAGACAACAAGGAAGTCGTTGCAGCATGAACCGTTTCACAATCGCCGCCGCCCTGATCCTCGCGGCGTTTTCCGGCGCGGCGCGGGCCGAAACCACGCTGATCGTCGGCGATCAGAAGGGCAATGCGCGCGCCGTGATGGAAGCGGCCGGCGTGCTCAAGGATGTGCCCTACAAGATCGAGTGGAAGGAATTCGCCGCGGCTGCACCGCTATTGGAGGCGCTTGGTGCCGGCGCGCTGGATAGCGGCCTGGTCGGCGATGCGCCGTTCACCTTTGCTGCCGCCGCCAATGTGCCGGTCAAGGCGATCGGCGCGATCCGGCAGACCGGCGATGGTCTCGCCGTGCTGGTGCCGAAGGAATCATCCATCAAGAGCTTCGACGACCTGAAGGGCAAGAAGATCGCCACCGGCCGCGGCTCGATCGGGCATCAGCTCATTCTGGCGGCGCTGGAGTCGAAGGGATGGACGACCAGCGATGTGCAGATCGTGTTTCTGGCGCCATCGGATGCCAAGGTCGCTTACAGCCGCGGCTCGGTCGATGCGTGGTCGACCTGGGAGCCCTATGTGAGCCAGGAAGAGGTGCTGTTCCAGTCCCGCGTGGTGCTGAATGCCGAGGGCCTGACATCGGGGCTGAGCTTCGTGGTTGCGACGCCCAACGCGATCCGCGACAAGCACACCGAGCTGGAAGACTATCTGCGCCGCCTGACCGCGGCCCGTGCCTGGGCGCTGCAGAATGCGGATGCCTATGCGCAGACCTGGGGCAAGCTGATGAACGTGGCGCCGTCGGTGCCGCTCAACTGGCTGACCCGCGCCAAGATCAAGATCGCGCCGATCGACGACGGCGTCGCGGCGGACGAACAGAAGACCATCGATCTCTATCTGCGCAGCGGGCTGATTAAGACCAAGCTCGACGCCAATGCGATCCTGGACCGCTCGTTCAACGAGGCGATCGGTAAGGGCGCTGGGCTGTAGCGGGAACCTCTAAAGCATCATTGCGAGCGAAGCAAAGCAATCCAGTTTTGCGAAAGTGAAGGTCTGGATTGCTTCGTCGCGAGGGCTCCTCGCAATGACGGCGGTGCAGACC
>SDZE01000388.1 GCA_004173095.1 Bradyrhizobiaceae bacterium | reverse complement strand
GCTCGGCATGAAGCCGCCGAAATTTCTCGAAGTCGGCGACGTCATGACCCTCGGCATCGAAGGTCTCGGCGAGCAGAAGCAAAAGGTCGTGGCGGTTTAAGATTCACTGTCATTGCGAGAAGCGAAGCGACGAAGCAATCCAAGAATTCACAAGGAAGGACTGGATTGCTTCGTCCAATCGATTGGCGTTGCCCATTCGCCACGGCTCGCCATGACGCCGATAGGACTTGGCAGACAAAGGACTCCCCATGAAGCTCACATTCTCCCCCGGCTCGCCTTTCGCACGCAAGGTGCGGATCGCAGCGATCGAACTCGGGCTGATCGACAAGCTCGAACTGGTGCCGGCAACCGTTGCGCCGACGCAGAAGAACGAAGCCTATGCGCATGACATCAGCCCGGTGCGCAAACTCCCGGCCCTGATCCTCGACGACGGCCAGGTCATCGTCGACAGCTTCAACATCACCGAATATCTCGACGAGCTCGCAGGCGGCGGCAAACTGGTGCCGACATCCGGCGCGGCGCGCTGGAAGGTGAAGACCGAGCACGCCATCATTCAGAGCATGACCGATGCCATGCTGCTGTGCCGCTACGAGATCGGTGTGCGGCCCAAGGAATTGTTCTGGCAGGCGTGGTATGACGACCAGTGGGACCGCGCCTGGACCGGTCTCGCTCAGTTCGAGACCCATCCGGACATCCTGACCCGCCCGATGGATGCCGCGCAGATCGCGCTGGTCTGTACGCTCGGCTATGCCGACTTCCGTTTTCCCGATTGCGGATGGCGCAAGGCATTTCCGAAGCTCGACGCGTTTCACGACCGCATGTTGCAGCGGGACTCGGTGAAGGTCTCGGCGCCGCCGAAGGGCTAATCGAACAGCGAGGGCGTGTGGTTCACATATGCGCCCTCGATGGCCAGCATCTTGAGCTTGGTATCGACACCGCCATTGGCGGAAAAGCCGCCCGGCTTGCCGCCCGCCGCCAGCACACGGTGACAGGGCACGATGATCGGACACGGGTTTTGCCCCATTGCCTGCCCGACCTGGCGCGATAGATCGACGCCGCCGAGACGCTTGGCGATGTCGCCATAGGTCATCGTGTTGCCCGGCAGAATCTCGCGGGCAATGGCATAGACCCGGCGATTGAATTCGGGGCTATCACCGAGATCGAGTGCGATATCGGTGAGATCGTTTTGATGGCCGTCCATCAGCGCCACCATGCGGGTGATCGCCGCCTCTACGACGGCAGGCGGCGGCGCTTCGATCAATGACGGGTAGCGCTGCTGCAATCGCCCGCGTGTCTGCGCTTCGCTCGGCAATGGCAACTGGACCGCAACGATCCCGCGCGCGGACCAGGCAATGCCGCTGCGGCCGATCGCCGTGTCGAACAGTGCAAACCGAACGTCGGACATCGCAGCTTCCTTACAACGACGATGCAGTGATGTGGCGCATGCCCCATCGATGCGCCACCCGTTTCCGGATCAGCCTTCTAGATCAGCTCTGCGGCTCGCGCGACGGCATCGAGGCCGCCTTATGGCTGAACGCCTGGCCGAGGGTTTCGAGAATTTCCTTTGTCGCGACGAACATATACGGCCCGTCTTCGGTCTCGAATGCGATGCCGACGACGGTGGGATCAGGCTGGTAGTCCATCAGGCTGTAACCCTTGAGCGGCAATGCGGGGCGGTCTTGTGGAGTGCTGGACATATCGATCTTCCGCGTCGGTGAAACGATGCCAAGGGCTTAGACAACAACGACGGACAGGCCAAGCGAGAAGTTCGGCGCCGCCCGAACGCATAACGGCGCCACATCGCTGCGGCGCCGTCACCTCGGATCAAACTCGAGTTAAGTGCTATTCGTCCTGCATCGCAGCCGTCAGCTTGTCGTAATATTTCGTCACGACGTCGATATTGCCCTTGTTCTCGACCGCCGGGAGCGGCTGCTTGAGCGCGCCGTTGAGTTCATCCAGCGCCGCCTTTTTGTCCTTCGCCGGAATCTTCTTGTCGGCCTGAACGGCGGCAATCTGCTGCTTGATCACGGCCTCCGGCCCGACATAGGTCTTGGTCTTGGGATCGAAACCGCCGAGCACCATCATCACGTTTTCGACCACGTCGTTGTATTCGCCGTAATTGGCAAAGCCGTTTTTCTTGGCGACATCATCGAGCTGTCCGGTGATCTTCGGATCAGGCTTCGCCGGTGCGTCCTGCGGCAGTTTGTCGGTGATGGCGTCGAGATCTTTCTGCGCAGCCAGCACGCCTTCGACCTGCTTGTCCGAGAGCGCAATCTGCTTCAGCGGCTGCGGCGCGGTTTGCGCGGGCGGCTGTGCGGCCGGTGCGGGCGCAGCTTGCTTGGCTGGCGCCTGCTGCTTCGCGGCCTGCGCGAGCACGGATTGGCTCGATCCAGCGGTGACAGCGAGAGCCAGACCGGCAACGGTAAAGACGGTTGAAGCGAGACGAATGGATGAGCGCATGGGAGCTCCTTGTGATGGACACTTCACGATGGTCCGCCGGCAGGGAGGAAGGGTTCATCGCCGACAGCATCATGCTGCGAGATTGCCGATGAATCGTGGCTGAATGATCGCAGCCACGCGAGACGTTGTGTTCGAATACGCTGCGTTCTGA
>SDZE01000107.1 GCA_004173095.1 Bradyrhizobiaceae bacterium | reverse complement strand
TGGTCTCCGGCGCGGCGACGGTGCCGGCGTCGAGCTTGGCCTTCAAAGCAGCCGCCGCGGCGATAGCGAGCGGCTGCGGCGTGCCATTGGCATCGGCTGCGGGCGCCGTGACGGCCGTCGCATTCGCGCCGGATGGATTGGTCGCCACAATGACAACCGGAACTACTTCCAGTGTCGCGGTCGTCGCAATGGTGGCGGACGGGGTGCCATCGGTAGGAGCATCGGTGCTTGCGGCATCTGTGCTGCCGTCAGCCGAATCCGTCTTTGCATCAGTGGCTTGGTCGGACTTCGCCGACTTGTCGGCGTTGCCGGTGGTTTTGTCGGTCGGCGATGCTTTGCGTGCAGCATCGGTGCGGCGGTCTTGCGGCAACGGGGCGCGGTCGTCTCGGCGATCGGCCGCCTTCGGTCGCTCAGCGATCGGTCGATCAGCCGTCGGCCGGTCGTCGCGTCGGGAAGGAACCGGCATTTCCGGGCGAGCGGCCTGCGGCGCGGCGTCCGCAGTCGTATTCTGGTCAATCAGCGAACCAAATGGGTCCGATGACGACGACGTCTCGTCGCGCGCAGATTTCGTGCGCGCGGACTGCAGCGACAGGGCAGAGACGATATCGGACGAGACGCGAGCCACAGGATGCCTTTCCAGAACGGTTCCGGATCTCTGCAGCAAGGACTGGGCCAATGCGGTCCGATGGATCTAAATTCAGCGATTTCAACATGTTATGAAACGCGTCATCCCCAGACGCAGCGCTGTTTCGCCGCGTCGTTTCTGCCCGGCGGCAAGATTTGCCGTTCATGGCGAGCCCGCCGCGATTGATTGAGCGCAAGGCGACCTATATGAACATGCACTATCCCAGCCATCGTCGGACCGCTGTAAGTTCCGGGATTGCTTCATGTTTTCCTGATCGCCCGTCGGCGGTCGCAGCTCATGGCCTTGAACCATGCTCAACAGTCTCGATCTCGAAGGTCGTCCGCAGGACACCCGCGTCGTCGTCGCCATGTCCGGCGGTGTCGACTCGTCGGCCACGGCGGCGCTGTTGAAGTCGCAAGGTTATGACGTCGTCGGTATCACGCTTCAATTGTACGACCACGGCGCCGCGATGCACCGCAAGGGCGCGTGCTGTGCCGGGCGTGACATCCATGATGCGCGCGATGTGGCGGAGCGGATCGGAATCCCGCATTACGTGCTGGATTACGAGTCCAAATTTCGCGAACAGGTGATCGACAATTTCGCGGCAAGCTACGCACTGGGCGAAACGCCGGTGCCGTGCATCGAGTGCAATCGCTCGGTCAAGTTCAAGGATCTGCTGACCACGGCGCGCGAGTTAGGCGCACAGGCGCTGGCGACCGGGCATTATGTGGCGTCGCGTCATCTCGGCAATGGCGTACGCAGCATGGTGTGCGCCGCGGATAGCGATCGCGACCAGAGCTACTTTCTGTTCGCCACCACTCAGGACCAACTGAACTATCTCCGCTTCCCGCTCGGCGACATGAGCAAGCCGCAGACCCGCGAGCTGGCGCGGCAATTCGGGCTCTCGGTCGCCGACAAGCAGGACAGCCAGGACATCTGCTTCGTGCCGACCGGCCGCTATACCGACATCGTCGAGAAGCTGAAGCCGAACGCAATGGAACCGGGCGACATCGTCGATACCGACGGTCATGTGATCGGCCGCCATCACGGCATCGCGCATTTTACCATCGGTCAGCGTCGCGGCCTCGGCATCGCCGCTTCGGCACCGCTTTACGTGATCCGTCTCGATGCGGAGGCCCGCCGTGTCGTGGTCGGCCCGCGCGAGGCGCTTCGGATGCACCGGATCGCGCTGCGCGACGTCAACTGGATCGGCGGCGGCGCGATCGATGCCGCCATCGGCGATGGCCTCGAAATTTTCGTCCGCGTGCGTTCGACGCGTCCGCCGCAGCCGGCTTGGCTGCGCAAGACGGCGCTCGGTTACGAGGTCGAATTGGTCGGCGGCGAGGAGGGCGTGTCGCCCGGCCAGGCCTGCGTGTTCTACGATGCGCAATCCGGCCAGGCGCGCGTGCTCGGCGGCGGTTTCATCAAGAGTGCTGCGGCTAAAAGCTCTGTCGGATCGACCACCCGCAATGCTAATGTTCCCGACGTCGCGGCGATGCGCGTCTAAGGAGTTCGAGTAGGGCATGGCTGGCGATATCGACCGCGCGGGGGTCGCGAAGGCTTACGGGCGCTGGGCGCCGATCTACGACATGGTGTTCGGCAAGGTGTTTGATAGCGGTCGGCAATCGACCATCATCGAAGCCGATCGCATCGGTGGCCGTGTTCTCGATGTCGGCGTAGGCACCGGACTGTCACTGGTGGACTATGCGCCGACCACCAAGATCTGCGGCGTCGATATTTCCGAACCGATGCTGCGCAAGGCGCATGAGCGCGTGCGCACGCACAAGCTCCACAATGTCGAAACGCTGGCGGTGATGGATGCGAAGAATCTCGCATTTCCCGACAACCATTTCGATGCGGTGGTGGCGCAATATGTGATCACCGCCGTGCCCGATCCGGAAGCGACGCTGGATGATTTCATCCGTGTGTTGAAGCCGGGCGGCGAACTCATTCTCGTCAATCATATCGGTGCCGAAACCGGCCCCCGAAGACTTTTCGAACTGGCCTTCGCCCCGCTGGCGCGGCGGCTTGGCTGGCGCCCGGAGTTCCCATGGGCGCGCCTAGTGGACTGGGCCCGTTCGCATGGCGGTGTCACGCTCGCCGAACGTCGCCCGATGCCGCCGATGGGCCACTTCTCCCTGATCCGCTATGTAAAGGCCTGACCTGGCCTCTATAGGGAACATCGGGCGCTTCCGGCTGTTTTCCCGGCATGACAAAGAAAAGCACGCTTCTCGTTGCAGGCCTTCTAATCGCAAGCTCTGGTGCGGCTCTCGCGCAAGCGCCGCCGACGCCATCGACACCGCCAGCGCAGACGGCGCCGCCGGCCACTGATCGCGCCGATGCCAATTGCACGCCGACCCGAACTGACGCGCAGGGCACGATTACACCGGTGCCAGATTCGTCCGCTGCCAAGAGTTCAGAAAATCTCGGCGACAAGCTGGCCAAGTCCGACGGGGTGTTGTGTCCGCCTGGCAACGTCGATTCCACGATTCGCGCGCCGACGCCCCCATCAACCGGTGGCACTATGCCGGTCATTCCGCCGCCCGGCAGCCCTGGCGGCGACCCGAGCGTGCGGCCGAAATAGTCGTTTAGGCGATATCGCGCGCAGCGAATAGTGCGCAGGCGGAGACGTTACGCGTCTGCACCCGGTCGCGGGCTGTGATGCGGGAACTGGACAACGAAAGCCTCTCTCACCGTGTGGAACTGCGCAATGGCAGTCTTCAACTCGCGGATGCGACGTTGGCCGTTCTGAATTTCCGTTTCGAACAGATCGAGATGGTGGCTATCGAGGCTCTCGCGGGTCAGATACTCGTCGTCGCCATTGCCGAACGTGACGGCTGATCGTGCCAGGACATCGTCCACCCGTTTGATGAGGCCGGCATGCTCGGCTTTGGCGCTTTCCAGCGCCTGGTCGATGGCTCCCATCACCGCGTCGAGACGCTCGCGATCGGTCTCGGCATCGCGCTCCGGGGAGCGCGCGCGAAATTCACGTTCGCCGACGATGCCCCGCAGATAGGTTCGGGCACGTGAACGCATGAAGTTCTGGAACATGGCATGCCCGTCCGATGCCGCGCAGCGACATGCCGCGCGATGTCGCAGTGTGCCCCGGTCACGGTGAGCAATCGGTTAAGAAATCGGGAACATCGGCGGGGTCAGTCCGCGCCCTCGCAGAATGTCGCGATCACGAGGTCAATCCGCTTGTGCAGAGCGCGGCGGTTGATGCGATGGCTGCCATCGACCATCAGGCGAAAATGATCGTTGCTGAACACAGCGCCGAGGATCATGTCTGATACGGTCTTGATCGGCACATCAAGCAGTTCCGGACGTAGCCGGACACGTTTGACGCAACCAACGATGCCATCGACGCCGCTGTTGAAGATGACGTCGCTGAAGATGGCGGCGAGCGCCGGGGATTGCTTGCGCTCTGCGATCAGCAAGCGATGCAGAGCAATTTCCTCGGGGGTCAACACGACATCGGCGATATGACGGAGCGCGCGGCGCAGCTCCGTAATAGCGGATTCAGGGCTGGATGCGGCAGCCGAGAATTCGAAACGCAGCAGATTGTGGGTCAGCATCGCTCGGAAAAGATCGCTCTTGCTGTCGAACAGTTTGTAGAGGGTCTTCTTCGACATCCCAGCGGCGCTGGCGATATCGTCCATGGTCGTGGACGCAAATCCCTTCTCTCCGAACGTCGTCTTGGCGATCATCAGCAGCTGTGCAATGCGCTCGGCAGACGGGCCTGTCGCAGGGGCGGAGATCACGGGCTGTGTCACGGCAACGTCATGCTGCTGCGGCAAAACGCGCTTTCTTGGTTTCCGGGCTTCCGCCGATGCAACCATTGAACTTCAACTCCGTTATACGAGCCGCTTCACAAACGCTTGACGAGCATCAGCCGCCGAACGCTTGACTTCGCGCAAGGAAACTATCAAGTTTCCTGAGAGGAAACCAGAGAGTTTCCAAATATTTCTCACGGCCACTTCGACTGCGCGGGATTGCGCGGCGTCGTGCGCCGTTTTTCATTGGTGATGGTAATGGATTCTGGATTTGCTCGGTTTTTCGGTCTGGTCGGTCTGATTGCGCTTGCCGGCTGTGGCAAGCCAGCCTCGGAAGCCAAGGCGCCGCCGCCGCCGGAAGTCGGCGTGATGGTGCTGAAGCCGCAGGAAGCTGCCGTCGCAACGCTGCTCCCCGGTCGGGTCGTCGCCTATCAAGTGTCCGAAGTGAGACCGCAGGTGACCGGCATCGTGCTGAACCGCGTTTTCACCGAAGGCGCCGAAGTCAAGGAAGGCGATCTCCTCTATCAGATTGATCCGGTGCAGTATCAAGCCGCGCTGGAAAGCGCCGAGGCTGCCGTGCTGAAGGCGCAGGCCAATCTCGCCCTCGTGCGGCTGACTGCAGATCGCAAGACGCAATTGCTCAGGACCAACGCAGCCAGCCAGCAGGATGTCGATAGCGCCGTCGCCAGCCTGAAGCAGGGCGAGGCCGATCTGAAGTCCGCCGAAGCCAACCGCGATACGGCAGCTATTGCGCTCGATCGCACCAAGGTGGTGGCGGCTATCTCCGGCCGGATCGGCAAGTCAGCCATTACCGTAGGTGCGCTGGTCACAGCCAGTCAGGCCAATGCGTTGACCACGATCCAGCAGCTCGATCCCGTCTATGTCGATCTGGATCAGGCGACCTCCGACATGGATCGCATCCGCAGCGAAATCGCTGGTGGGCACTTGAAGCGTCCGGCAGGGGGTGTCGAGATCGAGCTCGTTTTGGAGAACGGCAAGACCTATCCGCAGAAGGGCAAGTTCGGTTTCACTGATTCCAGCGTCAACGAGACCACAGGCTCGGTTTCAACCCGCGCGGTCTTCGCCAATCCCGAACGCAGCCTGCTGCCTGGCATGTATGTGCGTGCACGCGTCATCGCGGGCGTCGATCCGAAAGCCATCCTGATTCCGCAACGCGCCGTCTCGCGCAATCCGCGTGGCGAGGCGGTAGCCATGTTCGTCGACAAGGACGGCAAAATCGAGCAGCGCATTTTGAAAGTCGCGCAGGCCATCGGGCCGAACTGGCTGATCGATGACGGTGCTAAAGAAGGCGACCGCGTCATTCTCGACGGACTGCAGAAGGCGAAACCTGGTGTTGTTGCGAAGACCGTCGATGTCACCATCGATCCGAAAACAGGTCTGACACAAACGCCGGGCAAGGAAGCCAATGCGGCCAGCGCACCCGCGACGCGCAAGGACTAATCGCCAAACGCCGGGCAAGGAAGCCAATGCGGCCAGCGCACCCGCGACGCGCAAGGACTAATCGCTCATGTCCCATTTCTTCATCACGCGCCCGGTGTTCGCCTGGGTGCTCGCCATCCTGATCATGTTGGGTGGCGTACTGGCAATCCTCAAGCTGCCGATCGCCCAGTATCCGCAAATCGCGCCCACGGTGATCAGCATCACCGCGAACTATCCGGGCGCCAATGCGACGACGGCGGAAAACTCTGTGACCAAGGTCATCGAGCAGAACATGACCGGCGTCGATTATCTGCAATATATGTCGTCTTCCTCGACCTCGACCGGCGTGGTGCAGATCTCGATCACCTTCACCAACGAGGCCGATCCGGACATCGCGCAGGTGCAGGTGCAGAACAAGCTGCAGCTGGCCACGCCGCTGTTGCCGCAGGTGGTCCAGCAACAGGGCATCAAGGTCGTGAAGTCGTCGTCGAGCTTCTTGATGGTGCTCGGATTCGTATCCGAAGACGGCTCGATGACGGCCAGCGACATCGCCGACTATGTGGCTAGCACCATCAACGAGCCGATCAGCCGCGTGTCGGGTGTCGGCCAGGTGCAGCTGTTCGGCGCCGAATATGCCATGCGCATTTGGCTGGATGCAGAGAAGCTCACCAAGTACAGCCTGATGCCGGGTGATATCACGCAGGCGATTCAGTCGCAGAACACCCAGGTGACTGCGGGGCAGCTCGGCGGCCTGCCAGCGGTGGATGGTCAGCAGCTTAATGCGACCATTACCGCGCAGAGCCGGCTGCAGACCATTGAGCAGTTTCAGGACATTATCCTGCGCACCTCGCCCTCGGGCCAGACCGTGCGTTTGAAAGATGTGGCGCGGGTCGAATTGGGCTCGAAGAGCTATGATTCGGTGGCGCGCTATAACGGCAAGCCCGCGGCCGGCATGGGCATCAGCCTGGCGACCGGCGCCAATGCCGTGGCGACATCGGAAGGCGTCAAGACGCGCATCAATCAGCTCACGGCGAATATGCCGGCGGGACTGAAGGTGATCTATCCCTACGACACCACGCCATTCGTGAAGCTCTCCATCGAGAAAGTCGTGCACACGCTGTTCGAAGCGGTGGTGCTGGTGTTCGTGGTGATGTTCGTGTTCCTGCAAAGCTGGCGCGCCACTCTCATCCCGACCATCGCGGTGCCAGTGGTGCTGCTTGGCACATTCGGCATTCTGTCCATCGCCGGCTATTCCATCAATACGCTGACCATGTTCGCCATGGTGCTGGCGATCGGCCTCTTGGTAGACGACGCCATCGTGGTGGTTGAAAACGTCGAGCGCGTGATGGAGGAAGAGGGTCTGTCGCCGCGCGAGGCGACCGAGAAATCGATGCACGAAATTACCGGCGCGCTGGTCGGCATCGGTGTCGTGCTGTCGGCGGTGTTCATTCCGATGGCGTTCTTTTCAGGCTCGGTCGGAATCATCTATCGCCAGTTCGCGCTGACCATCGTGTCGGCCATGATCTTGTCGGTGCTCGTCGCGCTGATCCTGACACCGGCTTTGTGCGCGACCATTCTCAAGAAGCCTGAGAAGGGCCAGCACGAGAAGCGCGGCTTCTTCGGCTGGTTCAACCGCAATTTCGATCGCGCATCCGGCGGCTACCAGTCCACCACCGGCCGGCTGGTCAAGCGTCCGGCAGGTGCGCTGCTCGCCTTCGTCGCCGTGGTCGTCGGCATGGTGTTCCTATTCATCCGACTGCCGTCATCGTTCCTGCCCGACGAGGATCAGGGCACGCTCATCACGCTGGTGCAATTGCCGGTTGGCGCCACCGCGACGCGAACGCTGGACGTCATCCAGCAGGTCGAGAGGCAGTATATGGATAACGAGAAGGATGCCGTGCAGGGCGTGTTCGCCGTGCGTGGCTTCTCCTTCGCGGGCCAGGGCCAGAATGTCGGCCTCGCTTTCGTCAGCCTGAAACCGTTCGCGGAGCGCAAGGATCACGAACGATCCGCGCAGGCGGTAGCGGCGCGCGCGATGGGGGCATTCTCGAAGATTCGCGATGCGATGGCTTTTGCGGTGCTGCCGCCATCGCTGCCGGGCTTCGGCAATGCGTCGGGCTTCGACTTCTATCTTCAGGACACCGGCAATGCCGGGCACGAAGAACTCTTGAAGACGCGTAACCAGCTGCTCGGCGCACTGGCGGGTGATCAGCGCGTCGCACAGGCGCGCCCGAACGGACAGGACGACACGCCGCAATTCAATCTCGATATCGATCAGGCCAAGGCCACGGCGCTCGGGATCAATCTCACCGATCTCAACACCACGCTGTCGGCCGCGTGGGGCGGTGCCTATGTCAATGACTTCATCGATCGCGGCCGCGTCAAGCAGGTCTATGTGCAGGGCGATGCCGCGTTCCGCATGGATACCAACGATATCGGCAAATGGTATGTGCGCAATTCTTCGGGCGCGATGGTGCCGTTCTCGGCCTTCGCCACCAGTCGCTGGAGCTTCGGTTCGCCGCGGCTGGAGCGCTATAACGGCGTCGCGGCGGTGCAAATCCAGGGCCAGGCCGCGCCGGGCACCAGCTCCGGCACGGCGATGACGGCGGTGGACGAGCAGATGAAAAAACTGCCGGCTGGTTACACGCATGAATGGACCGGCTTGTCGTTCCAGGAGCGCCTCACCGGCAGCCAGACGCTGTATCTCTACGCGATCTCGGTGCTGATTGTGTTCCTGTGTCTGGCGGCGCTGTATGAGAGCTGGTCGATCCCGTTCGCGGTGATGCTGTCGGTGCCGATTGGTATTCTCGGCGCGCTGGGAGCTGCGACCCTGTTCGGCCAGAACAACGACGTCTATTTCCAGGTTGGCCTGCTGACGACCATCGGCCTCTCGGCGAAAAACGCGATTCTGATCGTAGAATTCGCCATCGAGCAGCAGCAGAAGGGGCTGTCGCTGGTCGATGCCACGCTGCATGCCGCGCGCCAGCGATTGCGCCCAATTCTGATGACGTCGCTGGCCTTCGTGCTTGGCGTGATGCCGCTGGCCTTGGCCACCGGCGCCGGCTCGGCCAGCCAGAACGCCATCGGCATCGGCGTCGCTGGCGGCATGGTCGCAGCAACGGTGCTCGGCGTGTTCTTCGTACCCGTGCTGTATGTGCTGGTACGCAAGATCTTCCCGGGCAAGACAAAAGCCGCCAGCACCGAAGGCGCCCACCCTGCCGCCGCACCTGCGGAGTGACCCCACTGTCTGTGTCTCATCTCGCTCGCGGCGGGATGAGACACAGGAACGGCATGTCCGGTAGATGGTCATGATGCGAGCTGCCGCGCGGTGGCCGAGATCACATTTCGAACTCGCCTCGATCTCATTTCGCGTTATCATCCACCCAAAATAAAATGTGGGATGGACGAACAATGCCGCTCCTATCGATCGTCGAGAAACGTCTGACCGTGCGAGCGATGGCCGCATGGCAGACTTGTGGTCGGCCCAACCAGGTCGCCGCGCAGACGACGGTCGCAGCCTGATGGCGGATCGTCCTGGCAAGGCTGCCGCCGCGCGGTTTGCAGACCTCATTCGCCCGCGCTTGTCGGTGCCGCTGATTGCAGCACCGATGTTTCGCGTGTCGGGGCCCGATCTCGTCATTGCCGCTTGCAAGGCCGGGGTCATCGGCGCGTTCCCGACGGCGAACTGCCGCGGCGATACGGAGTTCGCCGAGTGGCTGCAGCGGATCGCAGGCGCGCTCGGCCCGGGAGATGCGCCATTCTGCCCGAACCTGATCATCCGCCGTGAGACGTTGCAGCAGGATGTTGCTGCAGTGATCCGCCAGGGCTGTGAAATGGTCATCACCAGCGTCGGTCCGCCGGATGCGGTGGTGCCGCCGCTGCGCGAAGCCGGCTGTATGGTGTTTGCGGATGTGGCCTCGATCCGCCATGCGAAGAAAGCGATCGCCGCGGGCGTCGATGGGCTGATCCTGCTGACGGCCGGCGCGGGCGGGCAGACCGGCTGGGTCAACGGCTTCGCCTTCGTGCGCGCGGTCCGTGCCTTCTGGGATGGCCCCGTCGTGCTGGCAGGCGGCGTCTCCGATGGCGAAGCGGTGCTGGCCGCCGAAGTGCTTGGCTGCGACCTCAGCTACATGGGCACCAAATTCATCGCCACCGAAGAGAGCATGGCCGAGGCCGACTACAAGGCCATGCTGGTATCGTCCGAACTCGATGACATTCTGCTGTCGCGCGCCTTCACCGGGCTGGAGACCAACACGCTGATCCCGTCCATCATCGCGGCCGGTCTCGATCCGAAAAACTTGCCGACCGACATGACCAAGGAGCGTGCCGACGCGCTCTATGGCCGCATGGGCAGCTCCGGCGTGAAACGCTGGCGCGATACCTGGAGCGCGGGTCATTCGGTATCCGGCGTCGATGCCATCGAACCGGTGGCGACGCTGGTGGCGCGGACGCGCGACCAGTATCGCGCCGCGCGCGAACGGGCGGTGCGCCGTTTCGGTCAGGACGAAGTGTGAGGGGACCAGTCCGACAACGATGATCCCACCAGGCTGGCACTGATCGCGGTGACGCGATTCAATTTAAGATTGCAGATAGATACGAGGGCCGGCTTTCGACAGTCCAAGCCGGACCGTCTCTGAAATGGCGACAATTGGGGCAACCCGTGTCAGGTTTTTGTTCGTCACCCCGCATTCACAAATGGCTGCGCCGGATGTATGGGGAGGCAACGATTGTGGTATACCAACATCCGAGGATCCCTCATGCGTGACTTCATGGCCGTTGCCCGTTCCGTTGCTGTCGCCGAGCACGGGATGGCTGCAACCTCCCACCCGCTGGCGACCCTGGCCGCGGTGGAGATGCTGAAGTCGGGCGGCAACGCTATCGATGCGGCACTGGCCGCGGTGGCTGTCCAATGCGTGGTTGATCCGGCCATGACCGGCATCGGCGGCGACTGTTTCGCGCTGTATTCGCCGAAAGGGGGCGCGCCGATCGCGCTCAACGGCTCTGGCCGTACCCCGGCCAAGATCGACTCCGAGAAATATGCGGGTGGCGATGCCCGCGATATTCCCGAGACCTGCGTCGAGACCGTTACCGTGCCCGGTGCCATCGATGCGTGGTGCACGCTGAGCAAGGATCACGGTTCGAAGCCGCTGGCCGAGGTGTTCGCCGCCGCCATCGATGCCGCCGAAAACGGCTTCCGCATCACGCCTCGCGTGGCCGCCGACTGGACCAAGTGGCGCCGCAAACTGGAGGCGCATGCGGACTGCGCGGCGCAGTATCTGCCGGGCGGCCATGCACCCGCGGTGGGCGACAAGCGCGTGCAGCCGGCACTCGCCGCCACGCTGCGACGGGTCGCGCGCGAGGGCCGCGACGGCTTCTATCAGGGTCAGGTCGCCGACGACATCATTACCACGCTGCGCGCCGTCGGCGGCGCCCATGAGGCCGATGATTTCAATTCGCAGCGCTCCGATTATGTGACCCCGATCTCGACCGGTTATCAGGGTTACGACGTCGCCGAATGTCCGCCCAACGGGCAGGGACTCGCGGCGCTGATGATCCTGCGCATGATGGCAGGCTTCGACATCAAGAGCCTAAGCGAGGCCGATCGCATCCATGTGCTGGCCGAGGCGACCAAGGCTGCCTATCGCACCCGGGATGCATATTTCTGCGATCCGGACACTGCCAAGGTCGATGTCGAACGCTTCCTGTCGGACAAGTTCATCGGCGACCTGCGCGGCCAGATCGACATGAAAAAAGCATCGCCGGAACAGCATTGGGACTCGGTGATCCACAAGGACACGGTCTATCTCACGGTGGTCGACCGCGATCTGAATGCGGTGTCGCTGATCAATTCGCTGTTCGGCCCGTTCGGCAGCGGCATCTATGCGAAGAAGTCCGGCGTGCTGTTGCATCACCGCGGCTGGAGCTTCCGCGCCAAGCCAGGCCATGTGAATTCGCTCGGGCCGCGCAAGCGTCCGATGCACACGATCATTCCGGGCATGCTGATGAAGGACGGCCGCGCTGTGATGCCGTTTGGCGTGATGGGCGGCCATTATCAGGCCACCGGCCATGCGCAATTCATTTCCAACGTGCTCGATCTGAAGATGGATATCCAGGAGGCTGCGGAAGCGCCGCGCTCCTTCGCGACCAACAACGTGCTGCAGCTGGAGACCACCATCTCCGAAGCAGTGCGCAACGATCTGGCGGCGCGCGGCCACACGTTACAGATGATGGAAGCCGGAATCGGCGGCGCCCAGGCGATCCAGATCGACTACCAGCGCGGCGTGCTGTACGGCGCCTCCGACCATCGCAAGGACGGATTCGCACTGGGCTTCTGATCAAGGCCTGCATCGACGGCCAAGCCGGTTCCCGCGGGAACCATCGGTGACTGGTCCGCGTTTGCGTGAGATGTTTCACCACGCAGGCCGGTCATTGTGCAATCTCATGCAGTCCTCCACCCGGCGCCCCCGCGCGCGGACGGCATCATTGCGGAAGGCCAGACGGTCTGGCGCCATGTGGCATGCGACGGTGCCACCGTCCTCAACGATGCCGCAAATTACTTTCTCGCGTTGCGCTGCTGCCTGATCGCAGCGAAGCGATGCGTGTTCATCGTCGGCTGGGACGTTCACAGCCGGACACCACTGGTCGGGCCGTCCGGCACTGTCGATGACGGCTATCCGGCCGAGTTCGGTCCTTTTCTGCACGCGCTGCTCGCGGATCGGCCGGAGCTCCACATTCATCTTCTGATCTGGAATTCGCCGGTGATTTATGCCGGCGAGCGCGAATGGTTTCCGTCCGCGAAGTTCAGCCTGCCGGATAATGACCGGCTGATCTTCTGCTATGACGATTGCCTGCCGACCGGTTCGGCGCAGCATCAGAAGATCGTCGTGGTCGATGACAGTATCGCATTCTCGGGCGGACTCGACCTCACCATGCGGCGTTGGGACAGCGATGCGCATCGCGCGATCGATCCCAACCGCATCGATCCCGCAGGCGAGGCCTACCCGCCGTTTCATGACGTGCAGATGATGGTGGACGGCGAAGCGGCGCGCTGTCTGGCAGAACTGGTGCGGCACCGCTGGGCCTGCGCCAATTGCGGCACAGCGCCTGAGATGGGTAGCCCGCGACGCATCTGGCCGGACGGCTTTGCGCCGGATTTCGAGCGTGTCAAAATCGGTATCGCGCGCACCGAGCCCAGTGGTAGGGGACGGGCGGCCATCAACGAGGTTGATCGTCTGTTCATTGCCTCCATCGAAGTCGCTGAACGCATGATCTATGTCGAGAACCAATTTCTCAGCGCCGAGCATGTCGCACGGAAGCTTGCGGCGCGGCTGACGCAGCAGCCGAAGCTCGAACTGCTGTTGATCGCGCCAAAGACACACGCGTCGTGGATCGAGGCGCGGACAATGCGCAATGGCCGGCTCGAATTCATGAAGGTGTTCGATGAGGCCGGCGTGTCCGACCGGGTGCGACTGTTGCATCCGCAGGTCGCGGATGGTGCCACGGTCGAAGCCGTGATGGTGCATGCCAAGGTGATGATCGTCGATGACGTTTTTCTCCGCATCGGCTCCGCCAATCTCAATAATCGCTCGATGGGAGCAGATTCCGAATGCGATCTCGTGATCGAAGCGATCGACGATGCCGAGCGCGACAAGATTGCGTCGATCCGCAACCGGCATCTCGGCCATTTCTGCGGCGTATCAGAGCAAGCTGTTGCTGAAAGTCTGAAGCAGACGGGCTCGCTGATCGAAACGGCGACGACGTTGCGCGACAACGGACATGGTCTTCACCCCGTGCAGGACGGCATTCCCGACGCCAAGGAGCTGGTCGATTTCGTGACGCCGGTGGCGGATCCGCTGCGGCCGCTTGGCCTGGAACGTGCGGCGCGGGCGACGGTGCCGGTATCGATCAAACTGCTCGCACTGGTCGGCGTGGTCTGCGCGCTCGGCGCAGTGTGGCGGTTCACGCCGCTGTATGAATACGCCAATGCCGATCGACTGCTGCAGACCTTGCGATCAATCGAAGGCTCGCCATGGGCACCATTGGTCATCGTGGCCGGATTCATCGTCGGCGGGCTGGTGCTGTTTCCCGTCACCGTGATGATCGCGGTGACTGCGGCGGCGCTTGGTCCGTGGATCGGCTTCGGCTCGGCGGTGGTCGGCATCCTCGCCAGTGCGTCGCTGCTCTATCTGATAGGCCGTATCGTCGGCATCGGGCCGGTGCAGCGGATGCTCGGGCCGCGGCTGCGGCGGATCCAGAAGAAGATCGTGGGCCATGGCGTGATCTCCGTGGTGCTGGTCCGCATGCTGCCGCTGGCGCCGTTCTCGCTGATCAACATGGCTGCCGGCGCCAGCGGCGTGCGGTTCTATGACTTCATCCTCGGCACCATCATCGGCATGGCGCCCGGGCTGATCGCGATGTCGGTGTTCGGCGCGCAGATTGCCGATCTGTTGCGACAGCCCTCCTGGTCCGATGTGGCGTTGCTTGTGCTGGGTCTCGCGGTCTGGATCGCATTCTCGATCGGCGCCCAATTTGTCGTCACCTGGTGGAGCCGTCGGCGGTGATTGCTCCATCGATCCGTATCATGACGTGGAACGTGCACGGCACTTTCGCGCTCAATCCGAAATTCGATCTGGCAGGCGTGATCGCGTTGATCGAGAAGTGGTCGCCCGACATCGTCGCGTTGCAGGAGATCGACTCCCGCGGCAGCGGCGTCAATCCGTTCGCCGTGCTGGAAGCAGCGTTTGGTGGCCACAGTGTCGGCGTCAAGTCGATCGTCACCACCGATGGCGATTACGGCCAGATGCTGATCAGCCGTTGGCCCTGGGTTGCGCCGCCTGAGATCCATGACATCTCGTTCGGCGAGCATGAACCGCGCCGCGCCGTCGTTGCCGATGTGGCGACCAAGGGCGGCGTGTATCGTATCATCGCCACCCATCTCGGGCTCAGCATCGGCGAGCGCCGGCAACAGACACGCAAGCTGTTGACGCTGGCGCATGAGCCCGCGCATCCCGCATTGATCGTCGGCGATTTTAACGATTGGTTCTGGGTCAATTCGGTGCGGAAGTCGCTGGCCGCGACGTTTCCCGAGCGCACGCACCATCGCACATTCCCAGCGCGCTGGCCTCTGATGCGGCTTGATCGCGTTTATGGGCGCAACGTCAGGATCATCGAGAGCTTCACGGACCCCGACGCGCGGGCAATCTCGGATCATCTGCCGGTCATTGCCGATGTGGTGCCGACGCTGCCGCAGCAAATCACGCCACCCGCTGCTTCGTCGTTGCAACCACTGCAATCCATGTGAGGTCGCTTACCTCCTCTCTGTCGTCATTGCGAGGAGCGTAGCGACGAAGCAATCCAGTCTTGCTTCTCTTGGTTTTAGATTGCTTCGCGTCACTCGTAATGACGGGGACGCTCAAAGCCAACCGTTGCGGCGGAAACGCCAGTAAAGCGCGGCGCAGATGCTACCGATCACACAGAGAACGGCCGGATAGCCATACTGCCACTTCAACTCGGGCATATGTTCGAAGTTCATGCCGTAGATGCCGGCGAGGGCGGTGGGGACGGCGAGGATCGCAGCCCAGGCGGCCAACTGGCGCGTGACGTCTGTCTGTTGTGACTGTCCCAGCATCAGGCTGGTCTCAAAGGCAAACGCCAACACCTCGCGCAGGCTGTCGATGTCTTCCTTGACGCGATGGATATGATCGGTGACATCGCGGAACAATGGCTGCATCTCGGGATCGATCTGTACCACTTCGGCATGCTCGATGCGATGGCAGACTTCGGTGAGTGGGGCGGCGGCGTCGCGGAGCCGCAGCAAATCGCGGCGCAACGTGTAGAGCCGCTCGATCTGATGCGAAGCCAACGGGCGTTTCAGTAGACAGTCTTCCAGCGCCTCCACTTCGGATCGTATCTGGTCGCATACCGGCGCATATTCATCGACGATAAAATCGAGCACCGAATAGAGGATGAAGTCTTCGCCATTGGCGAGGGTGGTCGGGCAGGCCTCTGCGCGCTCGCGCACGGCACGGTAGGAGCTGGAGGCGCCGTGGCGGACGGTGACGACATAGCCGGGCCCGACGAACATGTGAGTTTCGCCGAAAGCGATGCGATCATTGATCAGTTGCGCAGTGCGCGCGACGACGAACAACGCCTTGCCATATTGCTCGACCTTCGGACGCTGATGCGCCTTGTGCGCATCCTCGATCGCGAGAGGGTGGAGATCGAACTGCTGCTGGATCTCGTGCAAAAGTTCGTCGCCCGGCTCGAACAGACCGATCCACACCACATGGCCGGGTTTGTCTGTCCACTTTTTCGCGTCCGCGATGCGACCAAGATCTTGCACGCGCTGCCCATTGGCATAGACGGCGGCACCGATAATGCCCGGCTGTGGATGTGACAGGTCGGGACGTGCGGAAACGGGGGTAATCTGATCCATTGGATGGTCACGACACTATTGTTGGCGGCTCAGATGAACGAGCGATCTCCCCGCGCGTTCCATAGCGCATCGAGACCGCTGCGGTAGTCGGGATACTGCAAGCTGACACCGAGATCGTTCTTGAGGCGCGCATTGGAGATGCGGTTATTCGATGCGTAAAAGCTGCGCGCCATCGCGCTCAGATCGGCGGTGGTAAAATCTTGCGCGGGCGGCGGCGGCACGTTCATCAAGCCGGCGGCATAGGTGACGACGTCCTGCGGCGGCGCCGGCTCATCGTCGCAGACATTCCATATCCCTGCAGCCGGACAGTCGGCAGCGGCAGCGATGGTCCGCGCGATGTCATCGACGTGGATGCGGTTGAACACCTGGCCCGGCTTGACGATCCGATGCGCGCGGCCGCTGGCGAGATTGACGAAGGCGTTACGGCCGGGACCATAAATCCCGGCGAGACGGAGAATGCGCAGACGCTCGCCGCAGGTGGTCTGCCATGCCACTTCGGCACGCGCGCGAAGGCCACGCCTGGTGTCGTCACGCACGACGGTCGCAGTCTCATCGATCCAGGCTCCGCCATGATCGGCATAGACGCCGACGCTCGACAGATAGATCACGCGTGCTGCGCTGTTCGCGATCTCGTCAGAGAAATGGGCGAGCACGGGATCGCCATCCATTCCCGGCGGTACTGAAACCAGAATCAGATCTGCCGTGGCAACCCGCTCTGCGATCCCGGCATCTGCATGGGTGCCATCAAAGCGGAAGAATGCCAGCGGCGCGTTTGCAAAGGCCGCGCTGCCCATATCCGTGCGCACCGTGCCGCTGATCTCCGTAAAAGCAGCGGCATGTGCCCGCAAAAAATGAAGGCAGCTATAGCCGAGGCCGAACACGAACAGTCGTTTTTGCAAGGCTGGCCATCCCGTGGTTGGCTGCGGATGTCGGGCCGTATCGACGCCGCTTGAACAGGTTAGTGCAAGTTCGATTTGACGTAAAACAGGATCATCTCTTCGTCATTGCGAGGTTGTTGCGACGAAGCAATCCAGCCTTCGCCATTGGCTTTCTGGATTGCTTCGCTGCGCTCGCAATGACGGCGGAGAGCTCACGCCATCGGCTCAACGGGCTTGCCGCGGACGTCCTGCAAGAATCCGAGTAGCAGTCGGCTAACTTCAGCGGCCTGTTCCTGCTGCACCCAGTGGCCGGCACCGTCGATGAGATGAACCGCGCGCATGTCGGTGCAGGCCGTTCGCTGCATCGTCTCCAGGGCGCCGGGTCGCTGGAAGATGCCCCAGT
>SDZE01000485.1 GCA_004173095.1 Bradyrhizobiaceae bacterium | reverse complement strand
GGGCCGACGGCGACGCGGCAGATGGGCGATCTCGGCGCCGACGTGATCAAGGTGGAGTCGTGCCAGTATCCCGACTGGTTTCGCGGCACCGATCCGCGCGGGCCGTATCATCCCGAACGCACCTATGAAAAGGTCTACTGGTTTCAGCAGATGAACCGCAACAAGCGCGGCATCACGCTCGACCTTACCAATCCCCGCGGCCTCGCGCTGCTCAAACGGCTGATCGCCGATGCGGATGCTGTGATCGACAATTACGCTGCCGATGTGATGCCGCGGCTGGGTCTCGATCCGGACTCCATGCGCAAGCTCAATCCGCGGCTGATCGTCGTCACCATGCCGGCCTTCGGCATGACCGGCCGATGGAGCGGCGTGCGCGCTTACGGCTCGACACTCGAGCAGGCCTCCGGGCTGCCCTCCGTCACCGGCCGCGAAGGCGATCCGCCGACCATGGCGCACACGGCGCTGGGCGATCCCTATGGCGGCGTCAGTGCGGCTGCGGCATTGGTGATCGGCTTCATGCATCAAAAGCGCACCGGCAAAGGGCAGCACATCGATCTCAGCGCCACCGAAGCCTTGCTGCCGATGGTGGCGGCGTCGGTGATCGCGCAATCCATCACCGGCTCGACAGGCCCACGGCTCGGCAACCGCCATCCGCGCTTCGTGCCGCATGGCTGCTTCCCCTGCGCCGGCGAGGATCAATGGCTCACCATCGCCGTGCGCGATGATGACGAGTGGCAGGCGCTGTGCCAGGTCATTCATCGCCCCGACCTGGCGGCGGATACCAAGCTCGCCACCGCGGACGGCCGCCGCGCCGATGAGGACCGCATCGAGATCGCGATCCGGCACTGGACCATGACGGTGCGGCCCGATCTCGCGATGAACGCGCTGCAGGATGCCGGCGTTCCCGCCGGCACCGCGCGGCTGCCGATGGACATGGCCGGTGATCCACATCTGATGTCGACAGGCCACTGGCAGCCGGTGACGCGACGCTTCATGGGGCCGCATCTGCTGCCTTCAGTTGCCTATCGCGAAGGCAGCGCGCGCGCGCCCTACGCCATCACGCGGCTGGCGCCGACGCTCGGACAACATAACGAAGAAGTGCTGCGCGAGGTACTCGGCCTCGGCGACAGCGAGGTCGACGAATTGCGCAATGCGGAAATCATCGGAAACACTGCGACCTCCAAAAAGGCCAAGGACATCAGCAAGCCCACTGTTAACGCAAAGTAATGTGCGTACGACGAAGGGATGGTTGCGGCCTCTGCTGCATTCGCTCACACTCGCCACCAAGAACCGCCAGCGCACGGGTCAGAAAAGATTCGGCGCTGGGACTACGGTCACTTCAATCCAACAATCAGGGAGAAAACACATGCATAAAAGGCATCTGATCAAATTGGCCATCGGCGCGTCACTTGCGCTGCCGCTGTTCGGCACCGCAGCCATGGCGCAGGAAACCGTCAAGATTGGTTACATCGATCCCTTGTCCGGCGGCGGAGCCAGCGTCGGCGAAGGCGGATTGAAGACTTTCCAGTATCTGGCTGAAGAGCTCAACGCCAAGGGCGGCATTCTCGGCAAGAAGGTCGAGATCGTCGGGCTCGACAACAAGACCAACCCGCAGGAAAGCCTGATCCAGGCGCAGAAGGCGATCGACTCCGGCGTGCGCTACATCACCCAGGGCAACGGCTCGTCCGTCGCCGGCGCGCTGACCGACTTCGTCACCAAATACAACGATCGCAACCCCGGCAAGGAAGTCCTGTACTTCAACTATGCCGCCGTCGATCCCGTCCTCACCAACGACAAATGCAGCTTCGCGCATTTCCGCTGGGACGCCAATTCCGACATCAAGATGGAGGCGCTCACCAACTACATGAAGGGCGTTCCTGCCATCAAGAAGGTCTACCTGATCAATCAGGATTACTCGTTCGGCCAGTCGGTACGCACCCAGGCCCGGGCCATGCTGAAAGCCAAGCGCGCGGATGTCGAGATCGTCGGCGATGAGCTGCATCCGCTGCTCAAGATTACGGATTTCGCGCCCTATGTCGCGAAGATCAAGGCGTCCGGTGCCGACAGCGTCATCACCGGCAATTGGGGCCAAGACATCGCGCTGCTGCTGAAAGCAGCGGCTGACGCCGGCCTTAAGGTGAGCTGGTTCACTTATTACGCCGGTGGCGCCGGCGGCCCGACCGCCATCAAGCAGACCGGCCTCAATCATCAGGTGTTCCAGATCACCGAAGGCTTCGCCAATCTCGACCACAAGGCGTCGATGGACTTCGAAAAGGCGTTCCGCGCCAAGGTCAATCTCGGCCTCTGGTACCCGCGCGCCGTGAACGAAATGCGGATGTTCGCAGCCGCGGCAGAGAAGGCGAAATCGCTCGAGCCGGTGAAGGTCGCGCAGGCACTTGAAGACATGAAGTTCGAAGTCTTCAGTGGCGGCGAAGGCTTCATGCGCAAGGATGACCACCAGTTCTTCCAGCCGATCTACATTTCCTCCTTCGGCGAACGCACCGACAAAGAGCCGTTCGACGAAGAAAACACCGGCTGGGGCTGGAAGCTCGCCGCGAAGGTCGAGACGAAAGACACCATCCTGCCGACCACCTGCAAGATGGAACGGCCGTAA
>SDZE01000273.1 GCA_004173095.1 Bradyrhizobiaceae bacterium | reverse complement strand
CGTATGGTCGGCAAGACACCGCATGACATGATCGTCGATGTGACGGTCGCGGTGCCGTATCCGGACGATGTCGATACGGATGCGGTCGCCAAGGAACTGCCTTACGGCACGGTGACGGTTGCTGCCGTCAAAGGCGGCCTCGAAGTCCCCGCCGACAGCGGCAGCGATGCAATCATCATCGCCAATGCGGCGGTGCTGGTCAGTCTCGACGACGGCAAGTGAGCGGCATGGACATCTTCGATCGCCTCAAACATGCCGCGGCGGACGACTGGTCGTCCTATGTCGATCATGCCTTCGTTCGTCAACTCGGTGCCGGCACGCTGCCCGAGGCGGCGTTCCGAACCTATCTGGTGCAGGACTATCTGTTCCTGATCCAGTTCGCGCGGGCCTATGCGCTGGCGACCTACAAAAGCCGCACGCTGGCTGACATGAAAGTGTCGCAAGGCGGGTTGGCATCGATCCTCGGCGAGATGGATCTGCATGTGAAACTATGCGGCCGCTGGGGTTTGTCGCCGGCGGATATCGAGGCGGCGCCGGAGTTGCAAGCGACGGTGGCCTATACGCGCTTTGTGCTCGATTGCGGAGCCGCCGGCGACCTCCTCGATCTGCATGTGGCCCTCGCGCCTTGCGTGATCGGTTACGCGGAGATCGGCCGCCAACTTGCCGCGCAAGGCGATGACGCGCTGGCCGATCATCCGTATCGCGAATGGATCTGCGAATATGCCGGGCAGGGCTATCAGGACATCGCGATCGCTGCGCGCCGTCATCTCGACGATCTCGCCGCCCGCGCCATGACCGAGCGACGCTTTGACGAGCTTGTAAAACTATTCGCGCAAGCCTCAAGGTTGGAGGCAGACTTCTGGCAAATGGGACTCGACGCGCGCTAATTTCGTCTGCTGAAATCAGCACGGCGTATGCGCGGGTCTGCCCTGCGTTGCTCGGCAGCGGCGACTATGCAAACCTTCTCGTCAATGAGATCTGGTCGATCGGTGGCGGCATCCGCGTTGCGGGTGTCGCCGACCGGGCGAGCCAGGCATTGTCAGGGAGAAATGCCATGCCGACATCGCTTCGGTCCGTCTGCGCCAGTACGCCGCATCGCCCTTCACGCAGCTTCATCACCGGTCTCGCAGCGCTGGCATTCTCGGCCGCATCGTCGATCGCGTTGGCGCAAGGCGCGCCGCCGCTGAAACTCGGCGCGCTGATGGACATGACCGGCGTCTACGCCGACACCAGCGGCCCGGGCAGCGAAGTTGCGGCGAAGATGGCAATCGAGGATTTCGGCGGCGAGGTGCTCGGGCGAAAGATCCAGACGGTATTCGTCGATCATCTCAACAAACCCGATCTGGCCTCCGGCCAGGCGCGCGAGATGCTCGACAATCAGGGCGTCGAGGCGATCATCGATTTCGCAGGATCGGCGACGGGGCTCGCGATCATCGAGGTGGCGAAGGCGCGCAACAAGATCGTCATCGTCAACGGTGCGGGCTCGATGCGTTTCACCAACGAATCCTGCACGCCCTACACGGTGCACTATTCCTGGGATACGTTTGCGCAGGCCAATGTGACCGGGCTCGCGACCGTCCGGAAAGGGCTCGACAGCTGGTTCTTTCTCGCCGTCGATTACGCTTTTGGCCAGGAGCTCGAGCGCGACGCAGCAACTGTCGTGCAGGCCAGCGGCGGCAAGGTTTTGGGCTCGGTCCGGCATCCGCTCAATTCGTCGGACTTCTCGTCCTATCTGCTGCAGGCCCAGAGCTCGAAGGCGAAGGTGGTCGGCCTCGCCAATGCCGGCAATGACACCATCACCGCCATCAAGCAGGCGACCGAATTCGGTCTTACCCAGGGCGGCAAACAGCGCCTGTCGCCGTTGCTTGCTTTCATCTCCGACATCGACGGCGTCGGTCTCGACATCGGGCAGGGTCTGCTCGTCACCGAGTCCTGGTACTGGGACCTCAATGACAGCACACGCGCCTTCGCACAGCGGTTTCGCGAACGCACCCAGCGTGCGCCGACCTCGGTGCAGGCAAGCGTCTATTCATCCCTGACGCATTATCTGAAAGCCGTGAAAGCAGCGGGCACCACGGACTCGGCAGCCGTCATCAAGGTGATGAAGGAGACGCCGATCAACGACATGTACGCGAAGGGCGGCCGCATTCGCGAAGACGGTCGCATGGTGCACGATATGTATCTGTTCGAGGTGAAGAAGCCGTCCGAAAGCAAGGGACGCTTCGATGTCTACAAGCTGCTCGACACCGTGTCCGGCGACCAGGCGTTCCAGCCGATCGAGACCTCACGTTGCCCGTTGCTGAAGAAGTAACGAGATAGACGAGCACGTCATCGGCTTGCGCGCCACCTTAGCGACGCTTCGGCCGCCGAACGGCGCGCAGTTTGCCGCTGCTGCCGCCGCCGCAGAAAAAGCGGGTGTCGCCGTCGGACTCCAGACCGGAGACGCCGGCGCCGGCCGGCATGTCGAGCTGCTCATGAATGCGCCCGCTGTCGGGATCGATGCGACGGATGTCACTCGCGTCGTTTTCCCATGTGCCATGCCATAGCTCGCCATCGACCCAGGTGACGCCGGTGACGAAGCGGTTGCTGGTGATGGTGCGCAGGATGTCCCCGGTGTCGG
>SDZE01000230.1 GCA_004173095.1 Bradyrhizobiaceae bacterium | reverse complement strand
ACAATGAACTGAGTGTAGGGTGGGCAAAGCGAAGCGCGCCCACCCTCACTGACACAGCATTTGATGGTGGGCACGGCGCTTCGCGCCTTTGCCCACCCTACATTTTCGCGAACGGCTTGCTGAAATATCGTGAGCCTTTCAGGCCGAAACGCCAGGGCAGTTCGACGCCCTTGGTGATGCCGATGCGGACGCCGACCACCATTTCGGGCACCGTTGATCGGGCCAACAATTCGAAAGGTTTGCGGTCGAGCGGCGCGCCGTCATGGGCGCCGGTGATGCCAAGCGCTGCGCACAGTCGGCCAGGGCCGGAACACAGCAGACGCTCGTCTTGCAAGCCGCGACGCAATTGCATCGACGCCACACCGATTTCGGGGACGATGGCACGGACCAGCACAGCACTGGCTGATCCCTCGGCCTCGCAGACGAAATTGACGCACCAGTGGATCCCGTAGGAGCGATACACATAGGCATGGCCGGGTGGGCCGAACATCACCCCGTTGCGCGGTGTCCGGCGGACGTAGGAATGCGACGCCGGATCGGTGTGATGATAGGCCTCGACTTCCACGATGGTGCCACCAGCGCCGTCGAACAGCAGCGTTGCGCCGACCAGGTCAGGTGCGACCTCGTGCACGCTGCGGTCGAAGAACGCACGATTCAGTGGTTTGCCGGGTTTGTGGACGTTAGGGGCGGGCTTTCGGGCCATTATTCGGGATAAGCCTGGATGCGAGGCCGGGTCAGGCGAGCGCGGGTTGCGAGCGGGCGCATGGCGGATTACCTAGAGCATTACACAGAACGGACATGTCATGGTCACCGTCCTCGATACCGTCTCATCATCGCCAATCCGCCCGCGCCACCCGGAAAAGGTGAATCGGCCGGATAATGTTTCGCCGCAGAAGCCGGATTGGATTCGCGTGCGTGCGCCGACCAGCCGCGGTTATGGCGACACCCGCAAGATCGTCAAGGAAAACGGCCTCGTCACCGTTTGCGAGGAAGCCGGCTGCCCCAATATCGGCGAGTGCTGGCAGAAGAAGCACGCCACCTTCATGATCATGGGCGACACCTGCACCCGCGCCTGTGCGTTCTGCAACGTGAAGACGGGGATGCCGAACGCGCTCGACGTCCATGAGCCTGCACATGTCGCCGAAGCCGTGCGCAAACTCGGCCTGCATCACGTGGTCATCACGTCGGTGGACCGCGACGATCTCGCGGACGGCGGTGCCGAGCATTTTGCGCAAGTCATCCGCGCGATTCGCGCGGCGTGCCCGACCACGACCATCGAGATCCTGACGCCCGATTTCCTGCGCAAGCCGGGGGCGCTCGAAATCGTGGTGGCGGCAAAGCCCGACGTCTTTAACCACAATCTCGAAACCGTGCCGTCGCGCTATCTCACGGTCCGGCCGGGCGCGCGCTATTTCCATTCGCTGCGTCTGTTGCAGAAGGTGAAAGAGCTCGATCCCACCATCTTCACCAAGTCCGGCATCATGGTCGGTCTCGGCGAGGAGCGGCCCGAAGTGCTGCAGGTGATGGACGACATGCGTTCAGCGGAGATCGACTTTCTCACCATCGGGCAATATTTGCAGCCGACCCGCAAGCATCACGTGGTGTCGCGCTATGTGACGCCGGATGAATTCGCCGGCTATGAGAAGGTCGCCTATACCAAGGGCTTCCTGATGGTGTCGGCGTCGCCGCTGACGCGGTCCTCTCATCACGCCGGCGAGGATTTCGCGAAGTTGAAGGCCGCGCGCGCAGCCGCGCAACGTTAAGTGCAGACGTCGAGCTAGAAGATGCCCAGATTCGCTAACAAGCGCCGTGTGCGCCACGCCGCTTCGCAGATGTTCGATCTGGTAGCTGATGTGGAGCGCTATCCGGAATTCGTGCCCCTTTGCAAGGCGTTGAAAATACGCCAGCGCACGCAGAAGGACGACGGCACCGAAGTCATCGTTGCCGACATGACGGTATCGTTCAAATTGGTGCAGGAGACCTTCACCAGCCAGGTCACGCTCGACCGCGCCAATCTGAAAATTCTCGTCGAGTATCTGCGCGGCCCATTCAGCAATCTGGAAAATCGCTGGACCTTCGAGCCGAAGAGCGACAGTGAATGCGATGTCGGCTTCTTCATCGATTACGAATTCAAGAGCCGCATGCTGGCTCTGCTGATGGGCTCGATGTTCGACGCGGCGTTCCAGAGATTCGCCATCGCGTTCGAGAAGCGCGCGGATCAAGTGTATCGCGCGAAGGTCTAGCCTTCATCACGCACACCGCGATGGCCGGCAATTCACGTCATGCCCGGCGTATGCTCGGTATCCACGCCTGAGCTGCGCATGAAGACGTGGATGGCCGGGACGGGCCCGGCCATCACGTCGTTTAATCGGCTTCTAGTTAGCCTTGGGTTTCGGCTTCCGCGCCTTTGCCACGGGCCGTGTCGCCGCCTTGCGTCGCGGCGATCGTGCGACCCGCGCGTTGCTCGCCAGAGCACGTTTTTTCACCGGCGTCTTTGGCCCGCGCGCCAGTTCCATCAGCAGGCGCAGCGCTTCCAGCACCGAGCGCTGACGCACAGCGCTCCGGCCAATGGCGCCGAACCGACATTCCTTGTTGACGATGCGTCCGTCGCGCGCGGCGACGGCAAAATGCACG
>SDZE01000050.1 GCA_004173095.1 Bradyrhizobiaceae bacterium | reverse complement strand
TGCGCCGGACGGCGGATCGCGTCGATGAGCAGCTGCTGACGCATATGCAGGCCAATGCCATCGCCGGCCCATGGGCGGCGGGCGAGCGCATTCTGGTCTGCATCAGCGAGGACCAGCGCTCGGCCGGGCTGGTCCGTTACACCAAACGCCTCGCCGACCGATTGCACGCGCCGTGGATCGCAGTCAGCATCGAGACGCGGCGCAGCCTGCAATTCTCCGAACAGGAGCGCGACCGGCTTGCCGATACGCTGCGGTTGGCCGAAGCGCTCGGCGCCGACGTGCTGACCGTCCCAGCCACCGCGCGCCGCATTGCCGATGATCTGCTGAACTATGCCCGCGCCAACAACGTCACCCAGATCGTGATCGGCAAGGCATCGCGCTCCTGGCTGTTCGAGCTGTTGCGCGGCTCGGTGGTGCATGACCTGGTGCGCCGCTCCGGCCCTATCAGCGTGCATGTGATGGCCGGCGATGCATTGCCGGTCGAGCCCGCCGCCAAGCGTGCGCAGATGACGGATCGGGTCGAGCCGTTCGATCCAAAGCCGTATCTGTTTTCGGTAGCCATCACGGCCGCTGCGCTCGGCATCGCCATGCTGCTGTATCCGGTTTTTGGCATCGAGAATGTCGATCTGGTGTTCATGACGGCGGTGGTCGGCATCGCGGTGCGCTTCGGGCTGGGGCCGTCGCTGCTGGCCAGCGTGGTCGGCTCGCTCGCCTACAACTTCTTCTTCCTGCCGCCGGTCTATACTTTCACGATCGCCGACCCGACCAATATCGCGGCGTTCTTCTTTTTCATGCTGGTGGCGGTCCTGGTCTCGAATCTGGCGGCGCGGGTGCGCAACCAGGCGGTCTCCGCCTTCGGTCGCGTGCGCACGACCGAATCGCTCTATGCGTTCAGCCGCAAGCTGGCGGGCACGGCCACGCTCGACGACGTGCTGTGGGCCTCCGCCTATCAGATCGCGCTGATGCTGCGCGTTCGCGTGGTGCTGCTGCTGCCGGAGCACGGCGTCATCACCGTCAAGACCGGCTATCCGCCGGAGGATGAGCTCGATCAGGCCGACCTTGCGGCCGCCAACTGGGCCTGGAGCAACGACCGGCCGGCTGGCCGTGGCTCCGATACGTTGCCGGGCGCCAAGCGGCTGTTCCTGCCGATGCAGACCGGCCGCGGTCCGATCGGCGTGATCGGCATCGATGACGATCGCACCGGGCCCCTGTTGACGCCCGACCAGCGCCGTCTGCTCGATGCGCTGGTGGATCAGAGCGCGCTCGCCATCGAGCGCGTGCAACTGGTCGAGGACATGGATCGCGCCGAGCGCAGCATCGAGTCCGATCGTCTCCGCGCGGCGCTACTCACATCGATCTCGCACGATCTGAAAACACCGCTGGCCGCGGTGCTCGGCGCCGCCTCCACCCTGCGTGATCTGTCGCCGCGGCTCGGCGATGCCGAGCGTGCTGAACTTCTCACCACGGTGATCGACGAATCTGAGCGGCTCAACCGCTTCATCGCCAATCTGCTGGACATGACGCGGCTGGAATCCGGGGCGATAGCCCCGAACGCCGCTTTGCTCGATCCGGGCGAAATCGTCGGCAGCGCGCTGCGTCGCGCCGGCAAGATTCTCGGTCAGCACCGCATCGTGCTCGACCTCGCCCCCGATCTGCCGATGCTCAAGCTCGACGCCGTGCTGTTCGAGCAGGTGCTGTTCAACTTGCTGGACAACGCCGCCAAATACGCTCCGACCAATACCACCATTACTATTCGTGCAGTCTGTCAGGACGATACGGTGGTGCTGCAGGTTATGGACGAAGGCGCCGGAATCCCCGCCACTGATCTCGAGCAGGTATTCGACAAGTTTTACCGCGCCAACAAGGGTGATCACGTCCGGGCCGGAACCGGGCTCGGTTTGGCCATTTCGCGTGGCTTCATCGAAGCTATGCATGGCACCATCATCGCGACCAACCGTGCCGATCGGCCGGGTGCCGTGCTCACCATCCGCCTGCCGGTGCCGCCGGCATCCGAAGCTTTGGATACCGCCGCATGAATGCCTCCGCGATCAAGGTTCTGGTGATCGACGACGAGCCGCCGATCCGAAAACTGCTGCGCATGGGCCTCAGCACCCAGGGCTACGACATCATCGAGGCCAGCAACGGCAAGCTGGCGCTGGAGAAGCTGGCCGAGGGGCCGGCGCTGATCATTCTGGATCTCGGTCTGCCGGACATCCAGGGCCACGACCTGCTGCAGATGATCCGTGCCCGCAATGACAGCGTGCCCATCGTGGTGCTGTCGAGCCGGGGCGACGAGGCCGGCAAGGTGCAGGCCCTCGATCTCGGCGCCGATGATTATCTGACCAAGCCGTTCGGCATGGATGAATTGCTTGCCCGCATGCGCGCCGCTTTGCGGCATCAGTTGCAGGTTCACGGCGAGCGGCCCTTGTTCAAGACCGGTGACCTGGTCGTCGATCTGGTTCGTCGCATCGTCAAGGTCGGGGAGCGCGAGGTGAAGCTGTCGCCGAAAGAATATGACCTGCTGCGGGTAATGGTGCAGCACGCCGGCAAGGTGCTGACCCACCGCTTCCTGCTCAAGGAGCTCTGGGACGAGCTGACAGACGCGCAGTATCTGCGTGTGTATGTGCGACAGCTGCGCCAGAAAATCGAGCAAGACCCGGAGCGACCGCAACTGGTGCTGACCGAAACCGGCATCGGCTATCGGCTCAGGGCGGGTGACTGACGCGGATCGTTGCGCTGAATTGTATGACTCCAGCGCTCCACCTATTCTCCGGCCTCGAGCTACTTTTTCACCGAATCCTTCGGGGCATTGTAATCCAGCAATCGAATCGCCTCGTCGGCGGCATCGACCATGTCCGCCATCAGCTTGCGGCTGCGCTCGAAATCGGCAGCCGACATGGCGCGGAACAGCATGTCGTTCACCGGACGCTGGATCGGTGCCAATTCATTGAGCAGCGCACGCGCTTTCGGTGTGATGGTGAGGATGACCCGGCGGCGATCATCCGCATCGGTCTCTTTTTCGACAAGGCCAGCGGCGACCAGCTTGTTGATCTCGATGGTGATAAACGCACCGCTAAAATGTAGATGTTCGGCGACTTGATTGACGCCGATCTTCTCATCGGTGGCGCTCAGATGCGAAATCGCGATCAGCACTGTATATTGCGTGCCTGACAGGCCGATCGCCGCGCCAAGTTGCCCGCGAACACCCTGCAGCCGGGCCGAAAATGCCAATGTATCATGCAGGAATTGGCGAAACGCTAAATCGGACCCTTCGACCATCAGCTGTGGCCTTGAAATGGTCAGTTCAGCTCGAATCTTCCTGGATCTGCTTTTTGTAGCCATCAGGCCCCCACACACCTAAGAGTCGTATAGCTGGCGGCTTACTAGCAAACAAGTTCGGTATCGGCGTTCCACAGCAAGTCTGGCATGCTTGACAGCGCCTTATCGCTCGATAATATAGCTTTGTATCAAAGCTAATCGCTTCCGTTCAGGAGAAGGTCGATGAGCGCGACTGCAGATGTGGATCCCCGCATCTTCCGCCAGGCACTCGGGCAGTTCGCCACCGGCGTGGCCGTGATCACGGCCGAGGGGGTCGACGGTCGTCCGGTCGGAATGACCATGAGTTCCTTCAATTCGGTGTCAGTCGATCCGCCCCTGATCCTGTTCTCCATCGACCGCAAGGCGTTCAGCCTGCAGGCGATGACCGAGGCCAGGGGGTACGCCGTCAACATTCTCGGCCGTGACCAGGAGCATCTGTCGAACAAGTTTGCGCGGGCATTGGGCGATAAATGGGAAGCGGTCGAGCACACGCTCGGCCATGAGGCGGCGCCGCTGATTGCCGGCGCGCTCGCGCATTTCGAATGCACGCCCTATGCGCAATATGACGGCGGCGATCATGTCATCTTCGTCGGCCGCGTCGTGAAATTCATGGCCTATCCGGCCAATGAGCCGTTGGTTTTCTTCCGCGGGGCCTATCGGAGCCTCAAAGATGCCGAGCGCAGCCCGGAATGGCCGCTGCCCATGCACTACTAAAAAATGGCATTACTGATATCAGGACTTAGTCGAGGAACAGCATGATCAAGACCGGCGAACAGCACATTGCCAGCCTCCGCGACGGCCGCAAGGTTTTCATCGACGGCGAGTTGGTGACGGATGTCACCACTCATCCGGCGTTCCGCGGCGCAGTGGCGTCGATCGGGAAAATGTTCGACTTTCAGAGCGCGCCGGAAAACCGCGACCTGATGACGTTCGATACCGACACCGGCACCCGCGCCAATCGCATCTGGGAGCTTCCCGGCAGCTATGATGCGCTGACCAGGCGCCGCAAGGGCCTGGAAGCCTGGACCGAACTGCATGCCGGCTTCATGGGCCGCGCGCCGGATCACGTGGCGTCCTGCATCGCCGGGATGTTCATGGGTCTCGACGTGTTCGAGGCGTATAACGCCGAGCGCGCCAAGGCATTGGCCGATTACTATCGCTATGCCCGCGACAACGATCTCTATCTCACTTACGTCATCATCAATCCGCAGGCCGATCGCTCGAAGAGCGCGGCGCAGCAGGCCGATCCGTTTCTGTCGGCCGGTGTCGTCTCGCGCGACGCTGACGGTCTGGTGATCCGCGGCGCCAAGATGCTCGCCACCGGCGGCATCATGGCCAATGAAGTGTTCGTCACCTGCATCCAGCCACTGCAGCCCGGCGACGAGAAATACGCGGTGTCCTTCGCGATCCCCATGAACACCAAGGGTCTCAAGATCCTGTCGCGGAAGTCCTACGAGGCTTCGGCGACCTCGGTGTTCGACAACCCGCTCGCCAGCCGGTTCGATGAAAACGACGCTGTGCTTTATTTCGACGACGTGAAGGTGCCGTGGGATCGCGTGTTCATCGATCAGGACATCGCAATGTGCCAGAAGCAGTTCCACGCGACGCCGGCGCATGCCTATCAGAACTATCAGGCGATGATTCGGCTGTCGGTGAAGCTGCGTTTCCTGATCGGCATCGCGCATCGCACCGCTGAGACCAACGGTGTCATCGGCTTTCCGCAGGTCAAGGAAATGCTTGGTCAGCTCGCGGCCGAGGTCTCGATGGTGGAAGCCTTCGTGCTTGGCATGGAAGCCAAGGGTACCAAACGCGGCGTCTACTTCGTGCCTGATCGTGCGCTGCTGTACGGCGCGCAGGTGCTGACTCAGCAGCTCTATGCCAAGATCATCAACACGCTGCGCGAACTCGCCGGCGGCGGCATGATCATGCTGCCGTCGTCGGTGAAGGATTTCGAGAATCCCGAACTGGCAGCGCTGATCGGCAAGACGCAGCAATCTCCGGCCGCCAGCGCGGTGGAGAAGGTGAAGTTCTACAAGCTCGCCTGGGATGCGGTCGGCTCGGAGTTTGCCTCGCGCCACTCGCAATATGAAATGTTCTTCGCCGGCGCGACCTTCGTGACCAAGGGCCATGCGTTCCGCACATATGACTGGGCCAAGTCCACCGCATTGCTCGATCAGATGCTGGCAAGCTATGACCTTGCCGATGAACTCACCACAGGCGGCAAGCCCGTCGCCGCGCCACGCGCCGTTGCTTAACTTGCGAGATCAGGACAACCATCATGGCCGTTAACAAAATTCACGATGAGTTCCGCACCATCGACATGTCGTCGGGCTGGGAAACGCCGACCGGCTATCCGGCGGGTATCCAGCAGAAGATCCTGTCGGGCGCGCTCGACGAGACCAACAAGAAGGGCAGCCGCACCCGCTTGCTGCGCTTCGCGCCGGGCGTCTACACCACCGAGCCGTTCGTGCACGAATACTGGGAAGAAGTGTTCCTGTTTTCCGGCGATCTCATCGTCGGCAACGACAAGCAGGGCAATGGCGGCGAAAGTTTTCAGCCGAACACCTACGCCGTCCGCCCGCCGGGCGTCTTCCACGGCCCGTTCAAATCGGTCGGCGGCTGTGTGCTGATGGAAATCCACTATTTCGATCCGGCCTGAGCTTACGGACCGGGCCTCGGAAAAAACCATCACTCATTGGTGGTGGTTTGCTCCTTCGCCTCGCTCGCTTTGGTTCTGCGCCGCGTTGCGTTTCTCTGTTTTGCCACCTTTTTTGCTGCCGCGTCGGGCATCGGCGTTGTCGCCTTTGCCGGCCCCGCGGTTGGTCTCACCCGAACCCGCAGGCGACCTGCTTCGGTCTTGTCGATCTCGAAGGTCTCGGCCTTGCGCACGAGATCGCTCAATTTCCTGAAGCCGTAGGTCCGCGTGTCGAAATCGGACACGAAGTTAGGCAATTGCTCACCCAACCGGTCGAGATTGACCCAGCCTTCTTCGCTGCCAAGTTGGGCAATCACTCTTTCAAGAATAGGCGTGGCCGCGGCAGGATTCTTCGAGGCTGCCGTGACAGGCGGCTGCTCGGTCGCGGCCACCGCACGCTCGGGCATCAAATTTTCCGTATAGATGAAGCGCCGGCATGCCTGACGAAAACTTTCCGGTGTTTTGCGCGTGCCGAAGCCAAAGACGTCCGCGCCCTGCTCCCGTAGCCGAGAGGCCAGGCGGGTAAAGTCGCTGTCGGAGGACACCAGACAGAAGCCGTCGAAGCGGCCGCTATGCAGCAGGTCCATGGCGTCGATGACCAGCGCAATGTCCGAAGCGTTCTTGCCCTTGGTGTAGGCAAACTGCTGATAGGGATCGATCGCGTGCTTTTGCAGGATGTCGGCCCAGGAGCGAAGCTGCGAGCTTGAAAAGTCACCATAAATTCTGCGCACGCTGGCTTCGCCGGATTTCGAGATCTCCTCGAATAATCCCGCCGCGATTTGCGGAGATGTATTGTCGGCGTCGATCAGGACCGCAAAGCGAGGCAAGCGCTGCCGGGCGACGTTCATATGCGACCTCTGACGTTCCGCTTGCGGATCAATGACAGGTTTCAGTCTGGCAGGTTTCCGCGATAAAGTCGCCCAAAGCCCTCGAATCGTGGGCGCTGACAGAGGCCTTTTAGACCATGACCATCCGCCTGCATCGCGGCGATCTGCCGGATTTGAGCCGTTACACCACCTCGGTGGCGATCGATACCGAGACCATGGGCCTCAATCCGCATCGCGATCGGCTGTGCGTGGTGCAGTTGTCGCCGGGCGACGGCAGCGCCGATGTGGTGCAGATCCCGATGGGGCACACCGATGCGCCGAACCTGAAAAAGCTGCTTGGCGATTCCGGCGTCACCAAGATCTTCCACTTTGCCCGGTTCGACCTGGCTGCGCTCTCCAACGCGCTCGGCGTGATGCCGTCGCCGGTCTATTGCACCAAGATCGCCTCGCGCCTGTGCCGGACCTATACCGATCGCCACGGCCTCAAGGATCTGGTCCGCGAAGTTCTGGGCGTCGATTTGTCGAAGCAGCAGCAGTCGAGCGACTGGGGCAGCGAGACGCTGAGCGACGCGCAACTGGCCTATGCAGCGTCGGACGTGCTGCATCTCCACGCCCTGCGGCAGAAGCTGGACGTCATGCTGGCGCGGGAAGGGCGGACCGAACTGGCACGGCACTGCTTCGAGTTCCTGCCGAGCCGGGCCCGGCTGGATCTGTCGGGCTGGGAGAATGAGGACATCTTTGCCCATTCCTGAGACCGCCCAACGGCGGCTTCGCGCACGGGCGAAGCCTGCGGCGTTGTGACACCCGGCCGTGATGGCGGGTCGCATCGCCGTGTTTCGGCCAAACTCCTCGTTCTCGGTACGTGGGGCTGCAAATGGGCACAATCCGGCGTAGAATGCAGACCGATGCCGGGCAGCGTCATGAAGCTGGCCCGCTGGAGCCGCGGTGAGTTCAATACAGGCCGATCGGTACGAAGTGACCATGGAGGCGCGGTTCAAGGCCGCTGCACGCCATAGCCGCTTCGTGCGCGTCTTGCGCATTATGGTGCCGGCCATCGTGCTGCTATCGATGGCGGCCATTGTCGGTATTTCGATCTTCAATCCGTTCCGTATCCTGACCAAGCTGCCGGTCGATATCGGCAATCTCGTCGTCTCCGGCACGAAGATCACCATGGAGACGCCCCATCTGGCCGGGTTCTCGCCGGACGGCCGGCCTTATGAATTATGGGCCAAGGCCGCGACCCAGGACATTCTGGACCCTGACAATCTCGATCTGTCCGTCCTGCGCGCCAAGGTCGTGATGGAAGATAAATCGACGCTCAGTCTCGATGCCCGCACCGGTAAGTTCAATTCGAAGACGCAGTTGCTTCATCTAAACAAGGATATCTTCCTGCAGACGAGCACCGGCTACGAAGCGCGCCTCACCGAGGCCGTCATCGACATCGCCAAGGGCACGGTGGCATCCGACAAGCCGGTGGATGTCAAGTTGCTGAATGGAACATTGCTCGGGCAGCGGATGCGGATTACGGACAGCGGCGAAGTGGTGCGATTCGAAGGCGGCGTGACCATGAATCTGGTGATGGATGCACCGCCGGCCGATAGCACGGGGAAGCCTGATCCGGCGCCGCAACCCAATGCGAAGGCGCCGACGGACACCGAGCAGCCACGCCCCAATGCCGGCAAGCGCGCCACCGCGAGATGAATGTGACCATGGTTTCAAAACGTGTTGTTCCGCGCCATCGCTGGATGTCGGCCGGCCTGGCTGCGCTGGCCATACTGACGATCGGCGAGGCGGTCGCCCAGAGCGCCGTGTCGGGCGTGCCCAATGCCATGCAGGGCTTCTCGCAGAACCGCGATCAGCCAATCCAGATCGAGGCGGCGTCGCTGGAAGTGCGCGACAAGCAGAAGGAAGCCACCTTCACCGGCGACGTCAAAGTGGTGCAGGGCGACACCACCATGAAGTCGAAGTCGCTGGTGGTTTTCTATGACGGCGGCAAGTCTGCGGATCAGCCGGCGAAAGCTGCCCCGAAAGGGCAGATCAAGGCGGCGCAGCCCGGGCCCGGAGGATCGTCCTCGATCCGACGGCTGGAAGCGCGCGGAAACGTGATCGTCACCCAGAAGGACCAAGTCGTAACCGGCGAGTCGGCGCTGTTCGAGACCACCAAGAATCTGGTCACCATGACCGGTGGACCCAATGGAGTGGTTCTAACCCAGGGCAAGAACGTCCTGCGCGGTGACAAATTGATCGTCGATCTCACCAACGGCACGTCCCGGGTCGAATCGAATTCCGGCCGCGTCCAGGGTGTGTTCCAATCCTCCGGAGCGGGACAGGGCGGTGGGCCAACCTCAATCATTCCCGGCGGCAAGAAATAGTCCGGCGGCGTTCCAAGCGCCGGTTATATTGCGGCGCCGTTGAATCCTGCCTGTTAACCCGTTATCGCCATTGTTGGGTTGGATAATCGGGCGTTATCTGACGGTCGTTAAAGGTAAATCTGGCGCGCATGGTTGATCTCCTCGGAATGTTCCGTCGGCGCGCTCCGAAACGCGGGCAGCAGGGTTTCGCGCGCTCGCCGGTCGATATTACCGCCGTGCAAGAGGACATCGGCGCGCTCACAGCCCCGACGATGCGCGATCCGCCGCCGATGGCGCGCGCGACCGATGCGCCGCCGGCAGCCCAGCCGCGACCGGTGCAACAGGCCCGCCGTCCCGATGTTCCGGCGGCCCAGCCGCCGCGCCAGCGCGGTAACGGCGCAGCCGCGCCGCGGCAGGTTCAACGGTCGGGCTATCTCGCGGTTCACGGCGTGAAAAAGACCTATGGGTCGCGCCAGGTCGTACGCGGCGTCAGCATCTATGTCCGCCGCGGCGAGGCCGTCGGTCTGCTCGGCCCCAACGGCGCCGGCAAGACGACGGTGTTCTACATGATTACGGGGCTGGTCGGGGCCGATAGCGGCGCCATCGAGCTCGACGGCCACGACGTCACCAAGCTGCCGATGTATCAGCGCGCGCGCCTAGGCATCGGCTATCTGCCGCAGGAAGCCTCGATCTTTCGGGGACTCACGGTCGAGCAGAACATCCGTGCGGTGCTCGAAGTCATCGAGCCAAGCCGCAAAAAGCGCGAATACGAGCTCGACGCGCTACTGGACGAATTCAACGTCACCAAGTTGCGCAAGTCGCCGTCGATCGCGTTGTCGGGCGGCGAGCGCCGCCGCGTCGAGATCGCGCGTGCTTTGGCGACGCGGCCGAACTACATGCTGCTGGACGAGCCCTTCGCCGGCATCGATCCGATCGCCGTCGGCGATATTCAGGATCTCGTGCGGCACCTCACCAATCGCGGCATCGGCGTGCTGATCACGGACCATAACGTCCGCGAAACGCTGGGTCTGACGGATCGCGCCTATATCGTCTATGCCGGTGAAATCCTCACCGAAGGCACGCCGGAACAGATCGTCGCGGACCCTGACGTGCGCCGTCTTTACCTCGGCGAAGAATTCCGCCTCTAGTCGAAATTTCGCTTTCGTCAAGGCGTGTACATGCGGCCTGGAAAAAGCTAAGCAAGAAACGGACCAATTTTTGGAACGGTTTTTGCCGCAATGGCGCTGACGCAGAGACTCGAATTTCGGCAAACCCAGTCGCTGGTGATGACGCCGCAGCTGATGCAGGCGATCAAGCTGCTGCAGCTGTCGAATCTCGATCTTTCCACTTTTGTGGAAGACGAACTAGAGCGCAATCCATTGCTGGAGCGCGCCAATGACGGACCGGAGCCTTTGGTGCCGGGCGAGCCGAGCATGGAGCGGTCCGACTACGACAGCTCTGACGAGCATGGCTCCGGATCGGGCGATGGTTCCGACTTCGCCGATCGTGGCGGCGAAAGCAGTTTCGATGCGCCTGCGCCCGAAGACTGGATGAACAACGATCTCGGCTCCCGCAGCGAGATCGAGCAGACCCTCGACACTGGTCTGGAGAATGTCTTTTCGGAAGAGCCTGCCGACGCCGCCGCGCGGCAGGCGCAGGATGCCGCGCCCACGGCCTATACCGAATGGGGCGGCGGCGCGTCGAACGACGACAACTACAATCTGGAAGCTTTCGTCGCGGCCGAAGTGACGCTGGGCGATCATCTCGCCGAGCAACTGGCGGTGGCGTTCACGTCTCCGGCGCAGCGCATGATCGGTCAGTACCTGATCGATCTCGTGGATGAAGCCGGTTACCTGCCGGCCGATCTCGGCGATGTCGGCGACAAGCTCGGCGCATCGGCCGACGATGTCGCGCTGGTGCTGAAAACCTTGCAGACTTTCGATCCGCCCGGCGTGTGCGCGCGCAATCTCAGCGAATGCCTCGCGATTCAATTGCGCGAACTCGATCGTTACGATCCCGCGATGCAGGCTCTGATCGAGAACCTCGCACTGCTGGCCAAGCGCGACGTCGTGTCGTTGCGCAAACTGTGCGGCGTCGATGATGATGACATCACTGATATGATCGGTGAAATCCGTCGCCTAGACCCGAAGCCGGGTTTGAAGTTCGGCGTGTCGCGCGCGCAGACCGTGGTGCCGGATGTCTACGTGCGTCCCGGCCCCGATGGCGGCTGGCATGTGGAGCTGAACAGCGACACGCTGCCGCGCGTGCTGGTCAACCAGACCTACTATTCGCAATTGTCTAAAACGATCCGCAAGGATGGCGACAAGTCATATTTTTCCGATTGCATGCAGAACGCGACATGGCTCGTGCGTGCGCTGGATCAACGCGCTCGAACTATTCTCAAAGTATCGACTGAGATCGTGCGGCAGCAGGATGGCTTCTTCACCCAGGGCGTTGCGCATCTGCGCCCGCTGAATCTCAAGGCTGTCGCCGACGCGATTCAGATGCATGAATCGACGGTATCGCGCGTGACCGCCAACAAATATATGGCGACCAATCGCGGCATCTTCGAGCTTAAATATTTCTTTACCGCATCGATCGCATCCGCGGACGGCGGCGACGCACATTC
>SDZE01000450.1 GCA_004173095.1 Bradyrhizobiaceae bacterium | reverse complement strand
TGAATGCGCGCTGCTGCTCGATGTCGACGGCACGCTGCTCGACATGGCACCGACGCCGCGCGAAGTGTGGGTGCCGCCTGATCTTGCCACCAGCATGAACCAACTGCTGCAACGGACCAATGGCGCGCTGGCACTGGTGTCAGGCCGATCCGTCAACGACCTCGATCTGATCTTCGCGCCGATGCAGTTCCCGGCCGTCGGCGGCCACGGCGCAGAAATGCGCCTGACCAATGATAACGAATCCGTCGCCGTCGGTGCGCCTCCGCTGGGCAAGGAATTGAAGCGACGTCTGGCGGCGATTGCGAAATTGTCACCCGGCATTCTGCTCGAGGACAAGGGCTATTCTCTGGCCCTGCATTATCGGTTGGCGCCGCATGCGGAGAAGGCAATCTACGACGCGGTATCGGCGATCCGCGCCGATCTGCCGAATGCGCCGATCGAAGTGTTACCGGGGAAGTTCGTGTGCGAAATCAAGCCGGCCGGATTCACCAAGGCCACCGGCGTGGTTGAACTCATGAAGCGCGAACCTTTCGCAGGGCGGCGGCCGATCTTCCTCGGTGATGACGTCACCGACGAAAGCGTGTTCGCCATCATGCCGGGCATGGGTGGGCTCGCATTCTCGGTCGGCCGCCATGCGCAAGGCGTGGCCGGGCATTTCGCCGAACCGCGCGACGTTCGTGCATGGCTTGGACGGTGGCTGCTCGACGATGCGAAGGTCGGCTAACGGACATTATGCGTCAGACGATGCGATGACGAAACTTCCTTGAAAGACCGGTTCCTCAACATTTGCCCGAATTTGGTTTCATTCGGGTGGAATGAAGGCGAGGAACCATATTGATGAACGCACGTTTATCGATGTGTGGTATCGGGAGGAAGTCTTGTGAATCTCGTGGTCGTTTCAAACCGCGTCTCTCGCGCCTCGGCAACTGAACCGATGACGGGAGGCTTGGCCGCGGCATTGCTTCCGGTGGTCGAAAAATCGGGTGCGATCTGGGTCGGTTCTTCAGGGCGCTTGCGCGAAGGCGCGCAAAGGGAGCCCTTCGCCGAAATTGAGGCGCTGGGCGCCGGTGCTTTGGCTCTGCTTGATCTGCCGGCCGCGCATTACGAAGGTTACTACGAAGGCTTCGCCAATTCGGCACTTTGGCCTGCCCTGCATTCCCGCACCGACCTGATCCGAACTACCCAAGACAATTATCAATCCTATCGCGAGGTCAATTCGTTCTTCGCGCGGGCCCTGCTGAAGTTTCGCAAGCCCGACACTGCGTTCTGGATTCAGGATTATCATTTCCTGGCGCTCGGCGCCGAGTTGCGCGAACTCGGCGTGACTCAGCCGCTGGGTTTCTTCCTGCATACGCCGTGGCCGACGCGCGACATCTTCGGTGGCGTGCCGCATCATCGCGAACTGGTCGAGGCCATGCTTGCTTATGACCTCATCGGTTTCCAGACCGATGGCGATCGTGACAATTTTCTCTGCTATGTCGAATCGGATCTCGGCCTTGAAGTGTCCGGCGGGACGGTGCAGTCGCGCTATGGTGCGTCGCGTTGCGCGGTGTTTCCAATCGGAATCGATCCGGCGAAGTTTGCTGCCTTTGCCGCCAAGTCGTCGTCGCATCCGGATGTGTCGCGTCTGCGTCGCAGCCTGAATGGCGAGAAGCTCGCGATCGGTGTGGATCGCGTCGATTATTCGAAAGGCCTGGTCAACCGCATCACTGCATTCGATCGCATGCTGGTCACGCAACCGCAGCTCAAGCGCTCAGTGTCGCTGCTGCAGATCGCGACGCTGTCGCGCGGCAATATCGAGGCTTACGGTGATCTGCAGAATCAGCTCGCCAAATTGGTGAGCGACGTCAACGGCCGTCATGGCGAGGTGGACTGGACGCCGATCCGCTATCTCAACAAGGGCTTCAGCCAGACCGTTCTGGCTGGCCTGTATCGCGCCGCCCAAGTCGGCCTCGTCACGCCGCTGCATGACGGCATGAATCTGGTGGCCAAGGAATATGTAGCCGCTCAAAATCCGGTTGATCCCGGCGTGCTCGTGCTGTCGAAATTCGCCGGCGCGGCCAACGAGCTTGATACTGCGCTGCTGGTGAATCCGCACGACATCGACGGCATGGCCCGCACCATTGCGACGGCGTTTTCGATGCCGCTTTTAGAGCGTCGGATGCGCTGGGAAGCGATGATGGCCAAGCTGCGCGTCGGCACCATCCAGGAGTGGTTCAGCGACTTCGTCGGCGCCTTGCAGAATGCCCATGCGCTCAACGATGCCGCGCAGAACGACAATGTGCCCGGCGCCGCGCCGGTGGTGTGGCCGGTCCATTCCGTGGCCTCCTCGGCGGCGACCACGCGCCTGCATTGAGCCGTCGCGCGCGTCGTCCTGCGGCCGCAATGCGCGTGGCCGTGGCCGCCGAAGGCGGCAAAATCCCCATATTTTCCAGATAATTGCGAAAAATCGCCGATCCGCGGAAGCGCTCTCTTGCAAATCGGTCGTGCAGCCGTCATGAGAGGCGCGCTGGAGAGATGGCCGAGTGGCTTAAGGCGCACGCTTGGAAAGCGTGTGTGCGGGAAACCGTACCGTGGGTTCGAATCCCACTCTCTCCGCCACGCCAGCGCGGGGGTGCCGATCTGTGAACCAGCACTCTGA
>SDZE01000486.1 GCA_004173095.1 Bradyrhizobiaceae bacterium | reverse complement strand
GAAATGATGGTGCTGCCAGACAGGATTGAACTGTCGACCTCTCCATTACCAATGGAGTGCTCTACCACTGAGCTACGGCAGCGTGCTGTTGCGGGAATCGGCCTCATGGGCGGGCCCGCCAAGCGAGGCGTTCTCTGCCACACCCGCATCCATGGTGCAAGCGCGGCAGGGCTCCGACCGGCATCATTGTGAAGGATTTGTACAGGCCCGTTGTTTTGGCGCCGTTTCGACGCCGTCGGCTGATGTCGCGGCGCTCTCGTTTGCTGCCCTGCAAAATGCTACAGTATGGCTGTACCCAAGCACTCCCGCTCCCTATCCCAGGTTCCGGCGCTGCCGCTCATGACCGATCGTCCTCCCAATAACCGCGAACTGGCCCGTCAGGCGCGGCTGCGCCAGGCGCTGCGCGACAATCTGAAAAAGCGCAAATCGCAATTGCGCGGGCGTGCCGATCTGGCCGCGGCAGAAGCCGGGCTGTCATCCGAGCCGGATACGGTCGCGGACCGGATGACGGGGCAGGGCGATCCGGACCGGGACTGACGCTGCATCAGCATCCCCACGCGCAGGCGAGGCATCATGAACAAGAATGACATCCCCGAGCACAAGAAGATGGCGATGCAGGTGCCGCGTCATGACCAGACCTTCCCGGCGCTCACTGCGGCCGAGATCGAGCGCATGCGCCGATTCGGCGACATCCGGCAGTTCAAGGACGGCGACATGCTGTTCGAGACCGGCAAGCCGGGGCCGGGCATGTTCGTGGTGCTGTCCGGTCATGTCTGTGTCACCCAGCGCGACGGTTTTGGCCGCGTGTCGCCGGTGGCGGACCAGGGCGCTGGGCAGTTTCTGGCCGAGATCGGGCAATTGTCAGGCCGCATGGCGCTGGTCGATGGACGCGCCGAGGGCGATGTCGAGACGCTGCTGATTGCACCGGAGCGGCTGCGCGCCTTGCTGGTAGCGGAAGCGGATCTCGGCGAGCGCATCATGCGGGCGCTGATCCTGCGCCGTGTCAACCTGCTGCAGGGTGGCGTCGGCGGGCCGGCGCTGATCGGTTCTGCCACCGCGAGCGACATGGTGCGCCTGCAGGGCTTCCTCACCCGCAACGGCCATCCTTATCATCTGCTCGATCCGCAGATCGACAAGGACGCCGCCGATGTGGTGGCGCGCTATTCGCCATCGCCGCGCGATCTGCCTCTGGTGGTGGTGCCGGATGGCACGGTGTTGCGCAATCCGTCGCTGTCCGAAATGGCGCATGCGATGGGCATGATCCATCATATCGAGAAGGACAAGGTGTACGACGTCGCCGTCGTCGGCAGCGGCCCGGCCGGCCTGTCCACGGCGGTCTATGGCGCCTCCGAAGGCCTCTCCATTGCGGTGTGCGATTCGCGCGCCTTCGGTGGTCAGGCCGGCGCCAGCGCGCGGATCGAGAATTATCTCGGCTTCCCCACCGGCATCTCCGGCCATGCGCTGACGGCACGCGCGTTCAATCAGGCGCAGAAATTCGGCGCCGACGTGATGATCCCTGTCACGGTGAACCAGCTCGATTGCGCTCGCACCGACGGCCTGTTTGCGCTGGAGCTGGAAGGCGGCGACACGCTGCAGGCGCGGTCGATCGTGATCGCATCGGGCGCGCGCTATCGGCGGCCGGAGATCGAGCGGTTGGCCGATTTCGAAGGCCGCGGCGTGTGGTACTGGGCGTCGCCCATCGAGGGCCGGCTGTGCAAGGAGCAGGAAGTCATCCTGGTCGGCGGCGGCAATTCAGCAGGACAGGCGGCGGTCTTTCTTGCGGGCCACGCCGCCAAAGTGCGCATGGTGATCCGCGGCGGCGGCCTGGCCGCATCGATGTCGCGTTACCTGATCGACCGCATCGAATCGATGGCCAATATCGAGCTCGTCTTCAACACCGAAGTCGTCGCGTTGGACGGCGATCCCGAGGCCGGGCTGTCGCGGGTGACCACGCGCAGCCGCCTCTCCGGCGAGGATACGACCGCGGAGATTCGCAATCTGTTCCTGTTCGTCGGCGCCGATCCGGCCACCGACTGGCTGGCCGATTGCGGGGTGACGCTGGATCGCGGCGGCTTCGTCCTCACTGGCGTTGCGGCCAACGGCCGAGCGGTGCAGGCGCTGGAAACCTCGGTGCCCGGGGTCTATGCGGTGGGCGATGTGCGCTCCGGCTCAGTCAAGCGGGTCGGCGGCGCCATTGGCGAAGGCGCGCAGGTCGTGGCGGCGTTGCATGGATTTCTGGGCGATGCGGCGCGGCCGACCCTGTAGAGATGGCCAGCCACGACGATCCGCTGCACACGGGTGTCCGGTGCTTCGCTTGAGTGAATTTGGGTGCGGTAAATTAGTGCATGTGCCACTCGCTTCACCGTTGCTAAATATCAACCTTGCACCCTAGATTTGAGCCGGTCTAAAGCAGGGGTGCATCATGACTTTGGGGTTGAGCGTCGCCGCGATCACGCTGATTCACGTTGTCATCAGTATAATCGGAATCGTTACAGGCCTGATGGCGATGATCGGCTTGTTGACATCGAAGCCGATGCCCCGCTGGACCACGGTGTTTCTGCTCACCACCATCCTGACCAGCGTCACCGGCTTCATGTTTCCGTTCGACAAATTGCTGCCGTCGCATGTGATCGGCATCATCTCGCTGG
>SDZE01000549.1 GCA_004173095.1 Bradyrhizobiaceae bacterium | reverse complement strand
AGGATCAAGGCAGATGGTGGCGCAAGATCGATGGGGAATGACGACATGCAGGATCAGCCGGCCAGTGCGAACGATCACCTTGGCTTTCTCGATGCCGGTGAGCTGGTCGCCGGTTACAAGGCGGGCACGTTCACGCCGCGCGACGTGGTCGCGGTGCATCTCGCGCGGATCAGCGCGCTGAATGACAAGGTCCATGCCTTCATCGATGTCTATGCGGATGAGGCCCGCGCGGCGGCGGAGCAATCGACCCGGCGATATGCCGACGGCAAGCCGCTCGGCGCGCTCGATGGTGTGCCCATCGCTGTCAAGGATCTGATCGAGATCGCGGGCAAGGTCTGCACCGCGGGATCGGCGACGCGCCGCGATATGGTGGCGACGCAGACGGCAAGCATCGTCAAGAAACTCGAGGCGCGGGGCGCCATCGTGCTTGGCAAGGTGCATACGGTGGAATTTGCGCTCGGCGGCTGGGGCACCAATCAGCATCTCGGCGCGCCGCGCAATCCCTGGAATGCCGAGGTGCCGCACACGGCCGGGGGCTCCAGCAGCGGTTCGGCGGCGGCCGTGGCCGCACGGCTTGCGACCATCGCCATCGGCACTGATACCGGTGGCTCCGTGCGCGGGCCGGCGGGCTTCAACAATCTGTTCGGCCTGAAGACCACGTCGGGCCGCATCAGCCTGCATGGCATCGTGCCGCTGTCGCCCTCGCTCGATACGGTGGGGCCGCTGGCGCGTTCGGTGCGCGATGCCGCGCTGCTGCTGCAGGCGATGCAGGGGCCCGATGTCCGCGATCCCACCACGCTCGACGTCACGCCGGTCGATCCGCTGGCGGAGCTGGAGCAGGGCGTGCGCGGCTTGACGCTGGCGGTGATCGACGCGCGCGAACGCAAGCCGGTCGATCCCGATATCCTCGCAGCCTATGATGCCGCCATCGATGTCTATCGCAGCCTGGGCGCCACCATCGTCACCATCGATCTGCCGAAATCGTTGCCGGAGTTTTCGCGCGCGGCGGAGATCATGATGGGCGAAGCCTATGCGATCCACGGCGCGGTGGCTGAAGATCCGTCGTCACCGATGGACGAGGGCGTGCGCAAGCGCGTGCTCGGCGGCAAGATCGAAGCCAGGGCCTATATCGAGGCGCGCTGGCGGGCGCAGGCGGACAGGCAAGCCATGTTGCAGGCGTTCGGCGCAGCCGATGCGCTGCTGGCGCCGACGTCGCAGGTGCCGCCGATGCCGCTCGCCGATGTGGATGAAGCCACCACGCCGGCGACGCTCACGCGCTTCGTCAATCAGATCGGATTTTGCGGTCTCGCGATTCCCATCGGCTTCACGTCGAAGGCATTGCCGACCTCGCTGCAGATCGTCTGCCGTCCCTATCAGGAAGCGCTCGCGCTGCGCATCGGCCGCGCCCATGAAGCGGCCACCGATTGGCATAAGCGCGTGCCGCCGATGGCGAAGATCGTGTAGCTTGCTGATGCGACAAACATGGCATGTAACGCGCATATGACGATGCGATGTCGTCCCGTCGATGGCGCATAAAATAAATACATCGCATCGATGGCATTGCAGCGTGGAAGTTTAGTTCTTGTTAGAAGCGACAAATTATCCGGGGCGTGACCTTCCATGGACGCATCGGATCGCATGCCAAGTATCTCGCAATCTCTTCGCAACACCTTCCAAAAATTGAAAGTGCATGTCGGGCTGCGCGTCCAGATTGCGCTGTTGGGGCTGCTCAGTGTCGGCGCGATCGGCGCGATCTGTCTCGCCGGTCTGTATTTCGATGCGCAGGCGCAAGCGGAGGCCGACCGCGCGTTGAAGCTGCGCCATGAGGTGGCGAGCCTTGCCACCGGCTATCTCGAAGCCGGTCAAGTCGCGAATGCTTTCATGCGCACGCGCGAGGATAGCAATGTCGCGCGGCATGAGGAGATCGTGAACACGCTGCTGACCGGTCTCGCCAGCATCGAGAGCGTGATGAAGCAATCGGCCGATGGCGACGACGCCAAAAGCGACAGCGCATTGCGCTCGGGCCTCAGCATCTATCGCACGCGATTCAACAATATCGTCTCCATGCAGCGCCAGCTCGGGCTGAAGGAGAGCGAAGGCTTGCAGGGCCGGTTGCGCAACGCCGTGCATGAAGCGGAAGCCAAGCTCGCGGCCCATGATGTGCCGCGCCTCACCCAGTTGATGCTGCTGATGCGCCGGCACGAAAAAGACTTCATGCTGCGCGGTGGCGACAAATATGGCGAGGATTTCGACAACCGGCAGGAGCAGTTTGCCAGAGCGCTGCCACAGTCAGGGCTGCCGCCAGCAGTGCAGGACGACATCGAAGCGGCGATGAAAGCTTACAGCCACAGCTTTGCCGGATTTCAGGTCACGCAGAGTCTGCTCAATGACGAGATCGCCGATTTCGCCACCGTGTTTCAGCGCAACCGTCCGGGGCTCGACGAACTGATCAAGACCGCCGACGACCGTTACAGCCGCGCCGGCGCACGTGCCGCCGAGGTGCGGCAGATCATGACCTGGGCGATCGCCGGCGCGACGCTGCTGATCGGCCTGCTCGCCGGGATCTTCGGCCAGCGCATCGCCAATGCGGTCGCCGGCATGACACGCGCCATGCAAGAACTCGCAAAGGGCGATTTTACGGTGGTGCTGCCCGGGCT
>SDZE01000099.1 GCA_004173095.1 Bradyrhizobiaceae bacterium | reverse complement strand
GAGATCATGTCGCCGTTCCGCACCAGCGCGAGCGGACCGCCGATGAAGGATTCCGGGGCCACATGCAGGATGCAGGCGCCGTAACTGGTGCCGCTCATGCGCGCGTCGGAAATCCGCACCATGTCGCGCACGCCCTGCTTCACCAGCTTTTTCGGGATCGGCAGCATGCCCCATTCCGGCATGCCCGGCCCGCCCTGCGGCCCTGCATTGCGCAGGATCAGGACATGATCGGCGGTGACGTCGAGGCTCTCGTCATCGATCGCCTTCTTCATGCTCGGATAGTCATCGAACACCAGCGCCGGACCGGTATGTTTGAGAAAGCGCGGATCGCAAGCCGAGGGTTTGATCACACAGCCGTCGGGCGCGAGATTGCCTTTCAGCACCGCGAGCGCGCCTTCCGCGTAGATCGCATTGTCGACGGTGCGGATGACGTCGTCGTTATGCACCTCTGCACCGGCGATGTTCTCGCCCAACGTCTTGCCGGTCACGGTCATCGCATCGAGATGCAGGTGGTCCTTGATGCGGTTCATCAGGCCGGGCAGACCGCCCGCATAGAAGAAATCCTCCATCAGATAAGTGTCGCCGGACGGCCGGACATTGGCGATCACGGGCACCTTGCGGCTCGCGGTCTCGAAATCGTCGAGGCCGATATCCTGCCCGGCGCGGCGCGCCTGCGCGATCAGGTGGATGATGGCATTGGTGGAGCAGCCCATCGCCATCGCAACCGCGATGGCATTCTCGAACCCCTGTCGGGTCTGGATCTTGGCGGGGGTGAGATCCTCCCACACCATCTCGACGATGCGGCGGCCGCAGGCGGACGCCATGCGGATATGGCCGGCATCGGCCGCAGGAATCGACGATGCGCCGGGCAGCGTCATGCCGATCGACTCCGCGATCGCCGTCATCGTCGAGGCGGTGCCCATGGTCATGCAGGTGCCGTAGCTGCGCGCGATGCCGCCCTCGACTTCCAGCCATTCCTTTTCGGAGATATTGCCGGCCCGGCGCTCGTCCCAGTATTTCCAGCCATCGGAGCCGGAGCCGAGCGTCTTGCCTTTCCAGTTGCCGCGCAGCATCGGCCCGGCCGGCAGATAGATCGCGGGATAGCCGGCGCTGGTGGCGCCGAGCAGCAGGCCCGGCGTGGTCTTGTCGCAGCCGCCCATCAACACCACGCCATCGACGGGATGGCCGCGCAGCAATTCCTCCGCGTCCATCGCCAGCATGTTGCGATAGAGCATGGTGGTCGGCTTGAGGAAGCTCTCGGACAGCGACAGCGCCGGCAATTCCATCGGAAATCCGCCGGCCATCAGGATGCCGCGCTTCACATCGTCCACGCGCGTCTTGAAATGCATGTGGCAGGGCTGTGCGTCCGACCACGTATTGAGGATGGCGATGACCGGACGCCCCTTCCACTCCTCCGGCGCATAACCCTGCTGCATCGCGCGCGAGCGATGGCCGAACGAGCGCAGGTCATCCGGCGCGAACCAGCGGGCGCTGCGGAGCTGATCGGGGGTCTTGCGCGACATGATTTCTTCCCTTGATGCCGGTTGATCCGGTTGTTTGTTGAGGAGTGTTCGTCAATCAAAGCCGTCATTGCAAGAAACCATTGCAACGAAGCAATCCACGGTTTCTCTGTCGAAGCAGAAAATGGATTGCCGCGTCGCGTCGCTTCGCTCCTCGCAATGACGGCGGATGGGCCGGAGCCTATTTCGCAAACACCTTCCCGATCGCCGCCTGGGCATCGGTCTGGATCTGCTTGAGGTGATCTTCGCTGCGAAAGCTTTCGGCGTAGATCTTGTAGACGTCCTCGGTGCCCGATGGGCGGGCAGCGAACCAGCCATTGGCGGTCGATACCTTGATGCCGCCAAAACTCTGGCCGTTGCCGGAGGCATTGCTCTCGGTGGTGGTGACGGGATCGCCGGCCAGCTCGGTCATTCCGATCTGCGCTGGCGTGACCTTCTTCAGCACGCTCTTCTGGTCGGGCGTCGCCGCGGCATCGATACGCTCGTAGTAAGGCTTGCCGAATTCCTGCGTCAGCTTGTCGAAACGCTGGCTCGGATTCTCCTTCGTCACGGCGGTGATTTCGGCCGCCAGCAGGCCGAGGATCAAGCCATCCTTGTCGGTGGTCCACACGGTGCCGTCCTTGCGCAGGAACGACGCACCGGCGCTCTCCTCGCCGCCGAAACCGAACGAGCCATCCTCGAGCCCGTTGACGAACCATTTGAAGCCCACCGGCGTCTCCACCAGCTTGCGGCCGAGCTTCTTCACCACCCGATCGATAATTGCGCTGGAGACGATGGTCTTGCCGACGGCGGCGTCCGCACGCCAATGCGGGCGATGGGTGAACAGATAGTCGATGGCCGTCGCCAGATAATGGTTCGGATTCATCAGGCCGCCGGTGCGGGTGACGATGCCGTGGCGATCGGCGTCGGTGTCATTGGCGAAAGCGACATCGAATTTGTCGCGCATATGGATCAGCGGCGCCATCGCATAGGGCGACGAGCAGTCCATGCGGATCTTGCCGTCCCAGTCCAGCGTCATGAAACGGAATGTCGGATCGATCGCCGTGTTGACGATGGTGGCATCGAGCTTGTAGCGAGCGATCAATGGCTCCCAGTAATGCACGCCGGCGCCGCCGAGCGGATCGATGCCGATCTTGACGCCGGAGCCG
>SDZE01000182.1 GCA_004173095.1 Bradyrhizobiaceae bacterium | reverse complement strand
AGTTCACGCCGACGCGGATGCCATAGCCGGCTTTGGCCCAGGCGGCGCCCTGGCGGCAAGCGGTGCTCAGCACCCAGCTAGCGACCTCGTTGGAGATCGCAGACGCATTGACGATCGGCATGAACTGCATCGGTGGCACCAGCCCACGTTCCGGATGTCGCCAGCGGATCAGCGCCTCGGTCCCGATGACGCGGCGGTCGATCAGCGAAACCTGTGGCTGATAGAACAACTCGAATTCGTCCTGGCGTAGGGCCCGGACCAGTTCTGCTTCGGTGCGCAGCCGATCGCTGATCTCGCTGCGGAAAGCAGCCTCGTAAAACACGATATGAATTGCATCCGACAACGAGGTCTGAACCAGAGCCAGCTGGGCATTGCCCAGCGCTGCCTCGGCGGTTTTGCCATCGCCGGGAAGCACGGCCACACCGACATTGACGGCAACGTGCTGAGCACGATCGCCGACCCGCACCGGCTGCTCGAACGCCGCGACGCAGCGCTCGGCAAACGCCGCCGCCTGCGCACGATCCACGTTATCGGCAAACACGGCAAATCGGTCCGCCTCGAGCCGTGCGATCACGATGCCACGGTCGAGTGCGCCGCACAGCCGCTCGGCCACCGCGCGTAGCAGAATGTCGCCGAAGCCATGACCGAGCATGACGTTGGTCTGTTCGAACTTGTCGATGCTGATCGCCAGCAGGCTCACCGGGTGCGATGCGCCGGCATTGTCGATCGTCGACTGAAGTCGGATCTGCAACGTGTTGCGGTTCGGCAGTCCCGTCACCACGTCGTGCTCGGCAAGATAGCGGATCTTCTCGGCCTCCCGTTTGCGCGCCGTGATATCGCGCAGGCTGGCACCGTAGTTGAGACCGTCGGTGCCATCCCACCCTGACAGACAGATCTCAAGCGCGAATTTCTCACCATTTTTGCGGCGACCGTCGAGTTCAAGCACCCAGCCGCCGGCCGCCCGCAGGGTCGATTGCGGGCCCGCCAGAATTTGCGACGACAGCGCCGGCTGCCCGTCGGCGACGAGCATGTCCATTGATTGACCAATGACCTCGCGCGCGGAGTAGCCGAAGATCGCTTCGGCACGGGGATTCCACATCGTGATCGTTAGACGGGAGTCGGCGCACATGACACCGTCGCCGAGCACCATGGTGACGCGTTGGAAGCGCTTCTCGGCGACCCGTGCAAGAACGCCGCGAAAATCGATCTCGTCGAGTGCAATCGCCACCAGATAGACGCCGGTTGACAGCAGAAGCAGAGAGGTGTCGAGCACGATCGGGAATCGACTCTGCAAAAACCAGGCGCAGGCCTCGATCGCCCCGGCCATCGCCACCAACATGCTGGTCCGGTAGCCCGCAGATGTTCGACGCCAAGCCAGCATCATGACCGCAGCGATCAACAGCAACCCGGCCAGGGTCACAACGGACGAACTGAAGTGGAGTGCACGTCCCTGCGCCAACGACTCGGCGGCCAGCACCTGCAGCAGCGGGCCGGCAATCACGGCGCCGTTGGGCACGCTGAAACGGTCGCCAAGTTCGAGCGCGGTGCCGCCGATGATCACCTTCTTGCCGCTCACCGCGCGCAGCGCTGCGGCCTCGCCGTTCAGGACATCGACATACGACACCACCGGCACCGACGCGGCCCGAATGCCGAAGTCAATCAGAAATGGCGGCTTCGCCAGATCGGCCTGCCCGGCCACAACAGCAGCCATCGACGGCACCAAGTGGCCATCGACACGGTCGCTGACCGGATGACGACGCACCCGGCCATCGGGCTCAACCGCGACATTGACGATCGCCGACCAAGATTGTGCAAGGAACGCGGGCAGCGGACGATTGACGTGCAACGAGCTGGTTTTGCCATTGGGTGTGGTCGTCGGCTGCTGGAATGAAGGCAGCACCACCGATCCTCCTGCGGACCTCAATGCATCGGCGAAGGCGACGTCCGCCGCGGCATTCGAGGGCGAGCTGAAATCCACGTCGAATACGATATCGCCAACCCCAGCGCCGCGCAGCCTGTCGATCAGCTGCGCGTGCAGAGTACGCGGCCACGGCCAGACACCGATGTCGGCGATTGAGCGGGGATCGATCGCCACCAGCACGATCTCTCCACTGGCGGCCCGCGGCGTCGCGCTGAATCGCATGTCCGTCAAGTGATTGCGGATACTAACGTTCAGGCCGCTAAAGGCGACGATTGCCAGTACGAATGCGACGAGAAGATGCGGTCGAGCCTGTTTCACCTTCGCCCCTCCCACATCATTTCGAACCTATCGGCTCAGGGTTTGTGTCCATTGCCGTTGCCGGGACCATTTCCCGGGCCAGGGCCGTTGCCGAATCCGTTTCCATTGCCAAGGCCATACCCATTGCCAGGGCCATTCCCATTGCCGGGACCATTGCCGTTGCCAGGACCATTGCCCGGGCCGGGACCGTTACCCGGGCCGGGACGAGGGCCATTTCCGTTACCAGCGCCATTGCCCGGACCCCGACCATTGCCTGGCCCGCTAATATTGTCGCCGGCTTGGGCTCCGTTTCCACGACCGGCGGCGTTCCCGCGGCCGTTATTGGGCAAACCAGCAATGGCGCTCGCACTGTTTCCTTTGGAGCCGGAATTTGAGTTGGTCGAGGCGTTGTTCTGGCCTGTCGATCCGCTATTGTCTGCAGCGGCAATTA
>SDZE01000017.1 GCA_004173095.1 Bradyrhizobiaceae bacterium | reverse complement strand
GTCGGCTCGATCATGCAGGATCTCGGATTCTGGGTGCTCAACGACATCGTCTGGCGCAAGTCGAATCCGATGCCGAACTTTCGCGGCCGCCGATTCACCAATGCGCACGAGACGATGATCTGGGCCGCGCGCGACGAACATGCGAAGGGTTACACCTTCAATTACGAAGCGCTGAAGGCCGCCAATGATGACGTGCAGGCACGCTCCGACTGGCTGATCCCACTCTGCACCGGTGACGAACGCCTGAAGGGTGACGACGGCAAGAAAGTGCACCCGACGCAGAAGCCGGAAGGTTTGCTCGCCCGCGTGTTGCTGTCATCGTCGAAGCCGGGCGATCTCGTGATCGATCCCTTCAACGGCACCGGCACCACCGGCGCCGTCGCCAAGCGCCTCGGCCGCTCCTATATCGGCTTCGAACGTGACCGCGTCTATGCCAAGGCTGCCGAAGCCCGCATCGCCGCCATCGAGCCATTGCCCGAAGCAACCCTGGCGCCGTTCATGACAGCCCGCAGCGCTCCGCGGGTTGCCTTTGCCGAACTGGTCGAGCGCGGCCTGATCTCGCCGGGCACCAAACTGGTCGATGCCAAGCAGCGCCATGGCGCATTGGTCCGCGCCGACGGCGCCATCATGTTCGGCGACAAAGTCGGCTCGATCCACCGCATGGGCGCGATGGCCCAGGGCGCCGCCGCCTGCAACGGCTGGACGTTCTGGCATGTGGAAACCAAAAAGGGGCTGCGCCTGATCGATGAATTGCGCGCGCAAATCCGCAGCGAGATGGGCGCCAGCTAAACGCAGCACATCGCATCCGATCACAAAAGCCGGGCCTCATCGCCCGGCTTTTTTCTGTTCAGTGCGCCGATGCCGCGAATCGGTGGGTGACGCTCCGCTGATCCAGGCTCGACGCCGGTCGCTACCCCTACCCGGCCTGATGCACCAGGCTTTCGCGCGCTTCACCGAGATAGCCACGGATCTTGCGCGTCAACAGCCCCGATTGCGACGACAGGTCGTCCGACGCCACCATGGTCGAGGTCGCCAGTTGCTCGTTGTTCTTGGCGGTCTCGGCCAGCGACTGGATGTTGGCGGAAATCTCGCGCACCACCGCAAAAGCCTCATCGACGTTACGTGCGATATCTGCCGTCGCAGATGATTGCGCGGCCGATGCGTCGGCGACCTTGCCGGTGATCTCGTTGACCTCGGCGATCACAGTGCCGATGTCGCTGATGGACTCGCTGACCTTGTCGGTCGCGGATTGCACCTGGCCGATTTCCTGTTCGATCTCGGCGGTGAAATCTGCCGTCTGCGTCGCCAGTGCTTTCACTTCATGCGCCACCACGGCAAAGCCGCGACCGGCATCGCCGGCGCGCGCCGCTTCGATCGTCGCGTTAAGCGCCAGCAGATTGGTCTGGCTGGCAATCGCGTTGATCGAGATGACAACCTCGCTGATGCGCGCCGCCACCCGGCGCAGCACATCGACATTGCTGGCCGCATCGGCGACACGTTCGACCGCACGGACGGCGATCGCAGCCGAGCGGTCGACATCGGCGCCGACTTCACTGGCGCTCGACGACAATCGCGCCGTCGCAGAGGCCACCGACTGCATGTTGGCCGCCGCCTGTTCGGCCGCTGCGGCCACCGAGGTGACGCGCGACAGCGTGGTGGACGCACCGTTGCGCAGATTGCCTGCGGTGCCGTTCATCTCTGCTGCCCCGGTGTCGAGCGCGGTTACGATGCCGCCCACCGCGGTTTCAAGCTCCGCGGTCTGTCTTTCGAAATGCACGATGCGATCGGCGATCTGGTCGGTCGTCGCATTCATCTCCTTGGCGCCGTGCAACAGGCCCCCGTGCAGTCCGCCAAGCATGATGCGGCGATAATACTTGTTGTTGTGGAGGGCGCTCATGGCCGCGGTGGCCTCGCGCACGAAGGCGTCGCAGCCGTCGATCATGTCATTGATGCCATGCAACAGCTCACCGATACCTCCCTGCGCCGGGATATTGAGAATCCGCGCCTCGAAATCGCCTTGCGCGATGCGCTGACAAACCATTGTGGCGTGGGCGATCAGGCGCGCCGCCTTGCCAATCAGCAGCACGACGGCGACGGCCGCTATCAGCGCTGCGCCTTGCGATATCATGGCCGCGGTCGAGAAGCCGGCGAGTTGCAGCGCCAGCCCAAGCACCAGGCCGGCGATCACCACGAGGGCGCTAAGCTGCGCTCTTGAGAGAAAACACGAGTTCGTCATAGCTTACTTTCTGGGATGCGATGAATTCGGTCAGCGCGGCATAGCCGGCGGCAACGGCGTCCTTGCCGTTGACCTGGCGCTTCTCGATGGCCAGCAGGTCGGCATAAAGCGGCGCGATGGTGCTGTTGATGAGATCAGCCGGCGGCACGCGGCGATTGGAATGATAGCCGGCAAGTTGGCCCTGCAGGTCGTAGGACGGCGTCACATGCGCAAACACCCAGTAGTGATCGCCGGTGCGCGTCATGTTCTTCACGTAAGCGAAAATCTCCCGCTTCGCCTCGATGGTGTCCCACAACAGCTTGAAGACACTGCGCGGCATGTCGGGATGACGGATGAGACTATGCGGCTGACCGATCAGCTCGCTCTCGCTGTAGCCCGCCATCTTGCAAAACAGCCGGTTCACATAAGTCATGCGCCCCTTGAGATCCGTCTTTGA
>SDZE01000441.1 GCA_004173095.1 Bradyrhizobiaceae bacterium | reverse complement strand
GCCAGGCGTGGCCCGTGATACCACCAGCTATTGCCGATCACCGGCATCTCTATGCCGTCGACGGCGTGCTTAAAATTGGCCGGCCAGACGCATAGCGCATAGAGTGCCAGCGCGACGCCAGCCCACCAGCGCAATCGCGTGGGCGACAGTAAAGCGATCGCAGCGACCATCTCGAACACGCCGGTGGCGAGGATCACCTCGCGTGGAAACGGCACCCATGACGGCGTGATCAGCAGCAGCTTTTCCGGCACCACCAGATGCGCGACGCCCGCTGCCGCATAGAACGCGGCGAATGCCCATCGCATCGCCGCGCGCCCGGTGCTGTGCGGCGGCATCGATGCCGTCGCCGCAGGCGTCACGACTGATCGACGATGGTGGTGGTCGGCCGGTCGTTGCCGGGCGCCGTCTCCTCGTGCCACTGGCCGTTCTCGTCCTCGTAGGAGATCACCTCGGTGCGGCCGGGCGTGCGTTGCTCGATGGCCGCGCGCCGGGCAGCGGCGAGGGCGCCCTGCCGGGTGGGATAAGGCTCGGAGAACACGGCGCCCACTTTATAGGCCCAGCCGCCGTCATGTTCGACGATCTTGTAGGTGACTTCCGTCATGGTGCTCTCACTTCTGCTTTGGATTTACTATGCTGCAATGCGCATCGCGGACCCCACCACATGGGGTGCAAATACCCGCAATGAGCCATGCTCAGCTAGGCAATGACTGTCCGCGATTTGCAAGGCCGCACCATGGCAATTGCCGCAGCTTGGGTCGGTTCCGGGGCCTCGACGGCCGGACCTAAATCCTTCGCCGATGAGGCCGTTGATATCCCGTCATATCGGCCTCGCGCTTGGCGCGGCCCGCGCTAGACTGTTGCGCGATGCGGTCGAATCCGCACGCTGGAGGATGACGTCATGAAAACGGGTTCAAGGGTCGCCGCCATCATGGGGCTGGCGCTGGCGATGATGCTGTCGGTGGCGGCGCGGGCCGCGGATTATCCGGCGCCACAGGAAGCTGACTGGATTGCCAAGGATTTCAAGTTCCACACCGGCCATGTGATGCCGGAACTGAAACTGCACTACACCACGATCGGCGCGCCCGCCGGACAGCCCGTGCTGGTGTTGCATGGCACCGCAGGCTCGGCGAAGAGCATGCTGACGCCGACTTTCGCGAACGAGCTTTTCGGTCCCGGCCAGCCGCTCGATGCCAGCAAATATTACATCATCATCCCGGACAGCATCGGCCACGGCCGATCGTCGAAGCCCTCCGACGGCATGCGGACTGCGTTTCCGAAATACAATTACGACGACATGGTGGACGCGCAGTATCGGCTGCTCACCGAAGGACTCGGCATCAAACATGTCAGGCTGGTGATCGGCAATTCCATGGGCGGCATGCATGCCTGGATCTGGGGCAGCAAATATCCGGACGCCATGGATGCACTGGTGCCGATGGCGGCGCAGCCGACCGAGATGAGCGCGCGCAACTGGATGATGCGGCGCATGTTGGTCGAATCCGTCCGCGCCGATCCCGATTACAAAGGCGGCAATTACACCACCCAGCCCGGCATGATGAAATATGCTTCGGTGATGTTCGGCATCGCTACCGCCGGCGGCACGCTGGCCTATCAGGCGCTGGCGCCGACAGCTGCGGCGGCGGACAAGAGTGTCGATGAGCGCCTGAAGGCGCCGTTCGTCGCCGATGCCAATGACTTCATCTATCAGTGGGAGTCGTCGCGCGACTACAACGCGTCGGCATCGCTGGAAAAGATTGCGGCGTCCGTGCTCGCCATCAATGCGGCCGATGACGAACGCAATCCTCCGGAGACGGGGCTGATGGACACGGCCATGAAGCGGATCAAGAACGCAAAACTGCTGCTGATCCCGGCCAGCGCCGAGACGCGCGGTCATCTCACCACCGGGGCCGCAAAATTCTACGCCAAGGAGTTGCGGGAATTGCTGCAGACGGCGCCGCAACGGACAATGTAGTTCAAGCGGTCTACATCCCCACTGTCATCGCCCGACTTGATCGGGCGATCCAGTAGACACTGACGTGTGCGGATCATCACTGGCTAGGCCTTGTACTGGATCGCCCGCTTGCGCGGGCGATGACAAATGCGAGTGGGCAGCTGGACTTTCAGTCGTTCTTCTTCTTGCGCTTCTTCTTTTTCTTGCCGCCGTCGTCGTCATCGTCGGCCTGTGCGATCGGCTCGGCCACCGCTTCGGTCTCGATCAGGGCGGCGACGCGCTCGGCCATCTCCTGCTGCTCGCGCAACAGCGCCGCTTCGCGCTCGGCATCCTCGCGCGCACGCATCTTGCGATGGTCTTCCCAGGCGTCGAAGATCATGTGCAGCCAGGGTACGATTTGCTCGAAACTCGGCAGCGTGCCGGGCGGACCCTGCTCGCCGCGCGGGCCCGGGTCGCCTTGGATGCCGGGCTTGCCGTCGATTCCCGCCTTGCCTTGCGGCCCTTGCTCGCCGCGTGCGCCTTGCGCGCCGGCCTTGCCTTGCGGCCCTTGCGGACCGGCCTTGCCGGCAGGGCCCTGATCGCCGCGCGGGCCCTTAGCACCGGCTTTGCCGGGTGCGCCTGGCTTGCCGGCGATGCCGGGTTTGCCTTGTGGCCCTTCCGGGCCGGGACGTCCGGGATGACCCTGCGGGCCGGGCAGCCCCGGCTCGCCGCGCGGGCCCCGCAACCCGGTCCG
>SDZE01000236.1 GCA_004173095.1 Bradyrhizobiaceae bacterium | reverse complement strand
ATCGGCAAATATCTGGTCGGCACCTATCCGGTCGGGCAACTGATGCTGTTGCGCGCGGTCGCGGCGCTCGCGCTGCTCGCACCGATGATCTGGCGGCACCGCCAGGACTTCCTCCGGCTCGATCGGCCGGGCCTGCAGGTGCTGCGAGTGGTACTGTCGACGCTGGAGGTTGGCGCCTTCTTCTGGGCGGCCGCCTATCTGCCGCTGGCGGATGTCATCACCTATTACCTGGCCTGCCCGATCTTCGTCACTGCAGGTTCGGCGCTATTTTTGCGCGAATCCGTCGGCTGGCGGCGCTGGAGCGCGATTGCGGTCGGTTTCGTCGGTGTGTTGATCGCGCTGCAACCGTCAGCGCAGACGGTGACATGGCCGGCCCTGATCGCGCTCGGGGGCAGTTTGTCTTTTGCGGCGCTGATGCTGATCACCCGCTCGCTGCGGTCTGCGCCCGACGTGGTGCTGGCGACCACCCAGTTCATCGGCACGTTCAGCTTTGGTGCCGTGCTGACGCTGTTCGGATGGGTCACGCCCGGGCTGGGCGATCTCAGCCTGTTCTTCCTCGCCGGCGCAGTGTCGATCGCGGCGCTGATGTGCGTCAATCGCTCGCTGAAGCTCGCACCGGCCAGCGTGGTGGTTCCGTATCAGTATTCGATGATCATCTGGGCGGTGATCTTCGGCTATCTGGTGTTCGGTGAGCTGCCCTCGATCGCCACCCTGGTGGGCGCGACGATCATCATTGCAGCCGGCCTCTATATTTTCCTGCGCGAGCAGAGCCTCGGCAAAATCGCCGACGAAGTCCCGCCGGCGGTGTGAATGAAGCTCCGTCATTGCGAGGAGCGAAGCGACGCGGCAATCCAGAGGGCGGCGAGCTCTAAAAGGCTGGATTGCTTCGTCGCAAGGGCTCCTCGCAATGACGATGGAGAATATGTCACCGCCTTGTCGAACTGGCCCAGTTCTTCAGCGAACTCCACACGCCGCGTGTCAGCTTGAAGCAATCGACCGGAGTCGATGAGCCGATCGCCTCGAAGCGATGCAGCTCGACGCCGGTCCACTGGAAGCCGCACTTTTCCAGAATGTTGCGCGAGGCCGGGTTGGCGACGCGGGCGCCGGCGATCAATTGATCGATGGCGAATTCCTCGAAGGCGTAGTCGATCACCGCGCGCACTGCCTCGGTCGCGTAGCCGCGGCCCCAGTGTTCGACGCCGAGCCAGTAGCCGAGTTCCGGTCGGCCCGGCTCGCGAAAGTCGATGCCGACCATGCCGATGGGACGGAAATCGAGCTCGATCAGAAACACCGCGTCGCTGGCAGACGCGTCCTGCAGCGAGCCGACGAACTGCTCGGCATCACCTTGCGAATAGGGATGCGGCAGGCGACGGGTGTTCTCCGCGATGCGGCGGTCATTGGCGAGCTCGGTCACCGCAATGGCATCGGCCATCACAGGCTTGCGCAAGGTCAGGCGTTGCGTCTGCAGAACAGCGGCTCTGCGCTCGCTCAGCTGGGGTGTTGGGATATCCTGCAGCATCTCGGGCTCCTGCAATGCGCCCCGAAGCGACGCACCAAACGAAAAGGGGAGGCCGGTTTCCCGCCTCCCCTCTGGAGCCCAAGTCTGGCGCTCCGCCGGTTCAACAGGACCCGGCGGACTCCATGTGAGTGTCCACCGTTTATTCGGCCGCGGCCTGGGTGATCGGGAGTACCGACACGAAGGTGCGACCATTGGCTTTGGCTTTAAACTCAACGTGGCCTTCAACCTTGGCAAACAGGGTATGGTCTGTGCCCATGCCGACATTAAGGCCGGGGTGCCAGGTGGTGCCGCGCTGACGCGCAATGATGTTGCCGGGAATCACGCGCTCGCCGCCGAATGCCTTGACGCCAAGACGCTTGCCAGCTGAATCGCGGCCGTTGCGCGATGAACCGCCTGCTTTTTTATGAGCCATAGCTCGTCTCCGATTTCGATCGTTTCAAAGATCAATTCCTTGCGGGAATTGTCTCACGGAAAATCAAATTTGCGCAGCGGATAATTCCGCTGCTGCAGCGATTCTATTTACTCGGCGGCTTCGGCCGGAGCGGCCTTCGGAGCTGCCTTTTCGCGCTTCGGGCGCGGGCCCAGCGTCGGCGCCTTGCCATCGGCGAGGATCTCGCTGATGCGCACGAGCGTCAGCTCGTCGCGATAACCACGCTTGCGCTTCGAATGCTTGCGGCGGCGCTTCTTGAAAGCGATGACCTTCGGGCCGCGCTTGTGGTCGAGCACTTCGACCGCGACGCTGGCGCCGGAAACGGTCGGAATGCCGAGCACGGGCGATTCACCGCCGAGCATGAGCACTTCACCAAGCTGCACGATCGTGCCGACATCGCCAGCGATCTTGCCAATCTCTAAGACATCATCCGGAACGACGCGGTATTGCCGGCCGCCGGTTTTGATGACTGCGAACATCGTTCTAATCCTTCGTGTTCGATCCCGTCCTCGGATCAAGCGATAAACGATCGCTCCGGGACGGCTTCTTGTTCAGTCGATAAGGGTTTGGAGTTTCTGAGCTTTCGGCCGACGTTGCGGCCCCACGCAAAAACAATCGGCGCGAGACAGAGCTTGCGCCGAAGGGTGCTTTATAGAGTGGGATTGTGGAGAGTCAACAAAAACGGGCTGGAAAAGCCGCTAGAAACAGAGCCTTGGCCTCTCTGCCAGCAAGGCCTGGAGGGTGGGCAGAGGCGCATTTGCGTTGTGCCCACCCTACCAACTGGCTCGCAGTCGTGGCTTACGAGGCGAGGCTTCGCATTTCCTTGATCAAATCCGACTTGCCCTCGAACCCGATGCCGGGCAGTTCGGGCATGGTGATGTGGCCATTCTCGACCCTCACGCCATCCGGGAAGCCGCCATAGGGCTGGAAAAGGTCGGGATATGACTCATTGCCGCCCAAACCTAGTCCGGCAGCGATGTTCAGTGACATCTGGTGGCCGCCATGAGGGATGCAGCGGGTCCAGGACCAGCCGTAATTCTTCAGCATTTCCAGCGTCCTGAGATATTCCACCAGGCCGTAGCTGAGGGCGCAGTCGAATTGCAGCCAGTCGCGGTCCTTGCGCATGCCGCCGTAGCGGATCAGGTTGCGGGCGTCCTGCATCGAGAACAGGTTTTCGCCGGTGGCCATCGGCTTCGGATAATGCTCGGCGAGCTTCTCCTGCAACTCGTAATCCAGCGGATCGCCGGCTTCCTCGTACCAGAAAAGATCGTATTCCCTCAGAGCCTTAGCGTAGTCGACGGCCGCCGCGAGATCGAACCGGCCATTGGCATCGACGGCGAGTTGGGCGCCCGACGGCAGCAGCTTCAACACATGCTCGATGCGCTTGAGGTCGTCGGCCAGAGGCGCGCCGCCGATCTTCATCTTCACGACATTGTAGCCGCGATCGAGATAGGACTGCATTTCCGTGGCCAGACCTTCGAGGCCTTTGCCGGGATAATAGTAGCCGCCGGCGGCGTAGACGAACACTTTGGGGTTCGCGACAGTGCCGTAACGCTCTGACAACAAACGGAAAAGCGGCTTGTTCGCGATCTTGGCGACGGCATCCCAAACGGCCATGTCGATGGTGCCCATGGCCACCGAACGCTCACCGTGGCCGCCGGGCTTTTCATTGGTGAACATGGTCGCCCACACTTTATGGGGATCGATATTTTCTCCCGTGGAATCAATGAGATCGTCCGGCTTCGCGTCGAGAATCCGGGGTGCGAAGCGCTCGCGGATGAGGCCGCCCTGGCCGTATCGGCCGTTGGAATTGAAGCCGTAGCCGATCACCGGCTTGCCGTCGCGGATCACATCGGTGACCACGGCGACCAGGCTCAGCGTCATTTTACTGAAGTCGATGAAGGCGTTAGCGATCGGAGAGGCGATCGGAGCAGTGCGCTCCCTAATGTCCACTATACGCATGATTTTCCCTCTTATTGACGTGTTTTGGCACGTTTTGTGGCGGCCAAATTGTGGCAGACGGGCGGGCGAACCCGCGGATGACCGAAGGGATAAACCTCCTGCAGTCATCGCTGAAATGGTCATTTTTCACCGCAGCCGTTCCGGTCTAAGATGGCTGGATGCGCAGTTTCGACCCGGTCTCCCTTCGCTTGTTCGTCGCCGTGTGCGAGGAGCGCAACATTGCCAGCGCCGCCAAGCGCGCGGCGATCGTGCCGTCGGCGGTGTCGAAGCGCATCAGCCAGATGGAGGCCGAGGCCGGCGTGCAACTGCTGGAGCGCGGGCGCCGCGGCGTCACGGTGACGGCGGCGGGCGAGGTGCTGTGGCGCTATGCCCGCGAAAGTCTGCAACTGCTCGATCGCATGCAGGCCGAACTCGGCGCGTTTGCCGATGGCGTGCAGGGATACGTGCGGGTGTTCGCGTCGAAGTCGGCGGTGGCGCAGGTGCTGCCGGGCGATGTGAGTCTGTTTGCGAAAACCTATCGCGATGTCCGCGTCTCGCTGGAGGAGCGCGAGATCTGGGACGTGGTGCGCGGTGTCGAGGAAGGCCGCGCCGATATCGGCGTGTGCTGGGATGCCGTCGACCTGCGTGGGCTCAAGACCTATCCCTATCACCGCGATCGTCTCGCCGTGGTGGTTCATCCCGATCATCCTTTGGCGGCGCATGACAGCATCGCGTTCGAACAGACGATCGATTTTGAACATGTCGATATCGTCGCGCGCAGCATCATGCAGGCGACGCAGCAGCGTGCTGCGGCGGCCGCCGGCAAGCAGATGCGCTATCGGATTCAGGTCTCCACGGTGGATGCCGCCTATCGGGTGGTGGCCGCGCAGCTCGCGCTCGCCATCGTGCCGCAGGAAGAGGCATCGGCGATCCAGCAGACACTGGGGCTCAAGGTCATTCCGCTGAGCAATGATTGGGCGCAGCGGCAATTCGTCATCGCCGTGCGCAGCAAGGGGCTCAGCCGGCCGGCCCAATTGTTGCTGGAAAGTCTGCAGACCAGCGCGACGTAATTCCGCTGTCATCGCCCGACCCTGCGCGCAATTGCGCGCTGGGATCGGGCGATCCAGTAAACTCGGGTCGGAGTATACGAGGTCACCCGGTCAAGCCGGGTGACGACAAAGGTGAACAGGAGTGACGGCGGCACCCTTCCGAGCTAATATGCCTAGACAAATGCGGAGGTTGCCATGACCACGACTTTCGAGCCCGGCGCGGTGTCACTGGCCGACTGGCACGCGATCTATCGCGGCGCGGTGCCGAAGCTGGGTGCCGAACATCATGCGCGCATCCAGGCCAGTGCCGATGCGGTGGCCCGCATCGTGGCGCGCGGCGAGCCGGTCTATGGCATCAATACCGGGTTCGGAAAGCTCGCCAGCGTCGGCATCGCCGCCGAAGATCTGGTCAAGCTGCAGAAGAACATCGTGCTGTCGCATTGCGCGGGCGTCGGCGAGCCGTTGTCTCCGGTGATCACGCGGTTGATGATGGCGCTGAAGATCGCGTCGCTGGCGCAGGGCTTTTCCGGTGTGCGGCTGCAGACGATCCAGTTGCTGGAAGCGATGCTGGCGCATGACATCATTCCAGTCGTCCCCGCGCAGGGATCGGTCGGCGCATCCGGCGATCTGGCACCGCTGGCGCATATGACCTCGGTGATGATCGGCGTCGGCGAAGCCTTTGCGAATGCCAAACGTCTGCCGGCGAGCGAAGCGCTCGCTACCGCAGGTCTGGAGCCGATCGAACTCGGCGCCAAGGAAGGGCTGGCATTACTCAACGGCACGCAGTTCTCGACCGCCTGCGCAATGGCCGGCCTGTTCGAGGCCGAATTGCTGTTCAAGACCGCGCTGGTGTCGGGCGCGCTGTCCACCGATGCCGCGCGTGGGTCGGATACGCCGTTCGATCCGCGCATTCATCAGTTGCGCAGGCATGACGGACAGGTCGCTGTGGCTAAGACACTCCGAGACCTGATGGCCGGCAGCGCCATTCGTGAGTCGCATCGGCTCGGCGATGTGCGCGTGCAGGATCCGTATTGCTTGCGCTGCCAGCCGCAGGTGATGGGCGCCGCGCTGGATGTGATGCGGCAGGCGGCGGCGACGCTGCTCACCGAAGCCAATGGCGTGTCCGACAACCCGCTGATCTTCGCGGAGGATGACAGCGCTCTGTCCGGCGGCAATTTTCATGCAGCACCCGTGGCTTTCGCGGCCGATATGATCGCGTTGGCGGTGTGCGAGATCGGCTCGATCGCCGAACGGCGCATTGCCATGCTGGTGGATCCCGCATTGTCCGGCGTGCCGGCATTTCTCACGCCGCGTCCCGGACTCAACTCGGGTTTCATGATCGCGCAGGTGACGGCGGCAGCGCTGGTGTCGGAGAACAAGCAGCGCGCTTATCCCGCCAGCGTCGATTCGATCCCGACCTCGGCCAATCAGGAAGACCACGTGTCGATGGCGGCCCATGGCGCGCGGCGGCTGCTGCCGATGGTCGAGAATGCGATGGCGGTCATCGCCATCGAATTGCTCGCCGCAGCGCAGGGCTGCGATTTTCATGCACCGCTGACATCGAGCACCGCACTCGAAGCCGTGCGACAACGCATCCGCGCCGATGTCGCACATCTCGATGACGATCGCTATTTCCACACCGACATCGAGAAGGCACTGGCACTGGTGCGCTCGGGCGCGGTGGTGGGTGCTGCCGATCTCGCCGCGATGCCGGGTCTGTAAACAGCTGTGGCGTCGCCGGCGAGTCGGGCCTGGTCGGCGAGATCAGTGACAGAGCGAAATCACCGGGATCATGATTCCGGTCAACACAGTCGCGATCAACGCTGCTGCCGTGCAGCCGACAGCAGTCACGCGCAGGAAGCCGCGCAGATCATCGCTGTGACCGCGCGGCATTCGCAGGCAATAAACCAACAGCGCGCTGACGGCGACCACATGCAGCGCCCAGATCAACAGCAGCCCGGCGCGATGGGGACCGGCCGCCAGGTCGATGGCGCAGCCGACGGCCTGCGCTGCATAAAGCATCGCGAAGGCGGAGGCCCAGATCACGAAGCCGGCCGGCATCAACAACAGCGCAACGGGAGGCAGCGATCGCTCCGTCATGGCGCCATCACGCCTGGCAGTCCATAAACGATCAGCAGCGTCGCTGCGCCGATGACCGCAGTATAGCTGTGCCATAGCGCGCCGATGCGCAGATCGACGCACCGCATGGCCGAGATATAGCCGGTGCGGCTGCGCCAGATGCCGAAGCCCGCGATGATTGCCCCGATCAGCGCATGGAGCGCGGCATAGATCAGCACCACCGTGGTCGCCGCTGCATAAGCGTGACCGGTCGCAGCCGGAACCGTGGCGATGATCGCGCCGCAGCCGAACACGGTCAGGCCATGCCCGCATGCCGTTGCCAGCAAGGCCACTTCACGCTGCGAGGCGATCGCTGCGCGCGATCTGGCCACCTGTCCGGTCACCAGCGCCAGCAACAGTCCGCTTGCGGTCAATATTACAGGCCATGTCGACCAGACGATGAAGGCTGGTGGCGGCCAGTTCGGCGCCACCACCCACAGGAACAGGATGCCGAACGCCAGCGATGTAAAGGCTGTGGCGTCGGCGGCGATCGCCAGCGCCATGGCCCAGAGCGAGGGCGGCGTCGCGGCCTCGCTGTGCAGCAGCGCGGTTGCGCCATTGCCGATCGGCAGCGGGCCGCGGTCGTGACGCTCGCCTGAAACCCTGGTCCAGCCGAAGAACGTCGCCACAAGCGCAACCAGGGCGACGGGCGCGAGCCAGTAGAGTTTGAACAGCACCGCCAGGAAAAACACGCCTGTCACCAGCGCGCTGATCAGCGGCCAGAACGTCCGGTTCGGCAGTCGGATGATCTGCTCGACCTGCCCGGACAACATGTTCACGCCGAGCGTTTCGAGCCAGCCATGGCGGGTGAAGGCGAGATAACCCGACCCGTTGGCCAGCCGGTTGCCGAGATCGGGCTGATCGGCGAGCGGCGTGCGGGTCGTGGCGTCAGGGATCGATGCAAAGGCATAGCTCGGCGGCGGCACCGGCATCGCCCATTCCAGCGTGCCGGCCGCCCACGGGTTGCGCGCGCTGCGCTTGCCGAACCAGCATTGCAGCAGCACGTCGATGGTGAACAGCGCGAAGCCGATCGCCATCACGAAGCCGCCCACCGACGACAGCAGGTTCGGCCATTCCCAGCCGCTATCCGCCGCATACGTGGTGATGCGCCTGCGCATGCCGAGCAGGCCGGTCCAGTGCATCACCAGGAATGTGAGATTGAAGCCGATGATGATCATCCAGAAGGCGGGGATCGCAAGGCTGTGGCGCGCGGCGCGGCCGGTGAAGTGCGGCAGCCAGTAATACGCCGCAGCGAGCATCGGGAAAATGAAGCCGCCGACCAGCACGTAATGCAGATGTGCGACCACGAAATGGGTGTCGTGAACCTGCCAGTTGAACGGCACCACGGCCAGCATCACCCCGGTGAGGCCGCCCATCACGAAGACCGAGAAGAAGCCGAGCAGATACAGCATCGGCAGTTTGAGCTGCGGCCGGCCCATCGCCAGCGTTCCGATCCACGCAAAGATCTGCACGGCGGTCGGCACCGCCACGGCGGTGCTGGCGGCAGAGAAGAAGGCAAGGCCGAGATGCGGAATGCCCACCGCGAACATGTGATGCACCCACAGCCCGAAGCTCAGAAAGGCCAGCGCCACGATGCTGATCACGATCCAGGTATAGCCAACGATCTCGCGTCGGGCGAGCACCGGCAGGATCGTCGATACCATGCCCGCTGCCGGCAGGAAGATGATGTAGACTTCGGGATGGCCGAACAGCCAGAACAGATGCTGCCACAGCAAGGCGTCGCCGCCGCGGGTGGGATCGAAGAATGGCAGGCCGAAGGCGCGTTCGATTTCCAGCAGGATCGATCCGAGGATCAGTGGCGGGAAGCCGAACAGCATCATGAAGGCGGTGACGAGCAGATACCAGGCCAGCAACGGCATGCGGTGTAGCGCCATGCCGGGCGCGCGCATCTTCAGGATGGTGGTGATGATCTCGATCGCGGCGGACAGCGCCGAGATTTCGACGAAGGTGACGCCGATCAGCCAGATATCGGCATTGATGCCGGGGCTGTAAGTCTTCGAGCTCAGCGGCGCATACATGAACCAGCCACCGTCCGGGGCGAGGCCGGTGAGCAATCCGATGATCAGGATCGAGCCGCCGAACAGATAGCACCAGTAGCCGTAAGCACTGAGGCGCGGAAACGCCATGTCGCGCGCGCCGAGCAGCTTCGGCAGCAGATACATCCCGAGGCCTTCGAACATCGGGATCGCGAACAGGAACATCATGATGGTCCCGTGCATCGTGAAGATCTGATTGTAGATGTCCGGCCCGAGAAACGCGCTGCGCGGGGTTGCGAGCTGCGCGCGGATCAGCATCGCCAGCACGCCGCCGATGCCGAAGAACACGAAGGCGGTGACGATGAAACGACGTCCGACGATGTTGTGGTTCACCGCCGACAATCGGCCGAGTCCGGGCGGCGTGTGCCAGATCTTGTCGAGAGCCTTGTGCAGGGCGATCGGGCTGGTCGGTGCAGGTGGCTGCGCCGTCTGTTGATCCGTCATGGCATGTCCGTGGTCGCGCGGCGAAGCTGCTCGCGATAGGTCTCAAGGGGATGCGCCACCACGCTGAACTCCATGTCGGTATAGCCCGTGCCACTGAATTCGGCGCTGACGCCACGGAACGTGCCCGGCTGTGATGCCGAAATGCGGATGACGTTGGTGTGGCCCGGGATCGCGTCGATCTTGCCGCCGAGTCGCGGCACCCAGAAACTGTGAATCACGTCGGAACTGGTGACACGGATATCGACGGGACGGCCGGCGGGAATATGCAGCGCGTTCACCGAGACGCGCTGTCCGTCGGCGGCGTCGGGGTAGTTGAACGTCCACTGCCACTGTTTGGCGACGGCGTCGATGCGCAGCACATTGTCGGCGCCGGGATGCGCGAGCAGGCGTTCGCCGGTGAACAGCGCATAGATCAGCAACGGCGTCAGCACCACGGCGGGCAACACCAGGCCGCCGCCAACCAGCCAGAGTTTTGGCGAAGCAGCCGCGCCGCCGGGCCGTTTCAGGAAGGTCCACAACAGCAGCCCCATCACCAGCGCGAACAGAACCGCGGCGCCGATCAGCATCACCCACCAGAGTTCGGCGATGGCATGGGCCGATGCGCCCGCGGGATCGAGCGTCGAGAACGGTCCGCTGCAGCCCGACAGCAGCAGGCCGGCCGCCGCGACAATACCGGCCGTGAACCTTGAGGGGGGCCGGCGTGTTGAATGGCAAAGAGGATCCCGATGCCGAACAAGATTTCCGAAGAGATTGCCGAATTCGACACCACCTCGGTGGTGGCGCTGGCGGGCCATCCGATTCACGCCATGATGGTTTCGTTTCCGATCGCGCTGGTGATCTCGACGCTCGGCAGCGACGTGTTCTACTGGTGGACCGGCGATCCGTTCTGGGCGCGCGCGGCCTTGTGGGCGAGCGGCTTTGCGTTCTGGCTCGGCATCGCCGCCAGCCTCGCCGGCACTGCCGAACTGCTGCTGGTGGAGGGCATCCGCAAACGCGCCGCGAGCTGGACCCATGCCATTGCCGGCATCACGCTGGTGTCGATCGCCGGCGCCAATTGGGGCTGGCGGCTGATCGATCATGAGAACATCTTGCCCGTCGGGTTGATGATGTCGGTGCTGGGCACGATCTTTGTCGGTCTCGCAGGCTGGCATGGCGGCAAACTGGTATTCGATCACGGCATCGGCCTGATGATATCGGACAAGGATTGAAGCCCGCCGGGCTCGCGCATCCAGGGCGGCAGGCTTGTGAAGTCGATCCCCGGCTTGGACAGCACAAGAACGAGGATGATGCCGATGACGGCGAGCGTGGCCGCCGTGATCGCCCAGCGCCGCCACTGCGCGTAATGTCCTTCCGGCTTGAACAGGTTGAGGATGAGAAAGCCGGCGCGGACGTGGATCATCACCAGCAGGCCCACCGCGAACAGCTTGAGCATCATCCAGGTGGTGAACACCTCGCGCATGAACAGCAGGATGGTGCCCGCGATCACGGCGACGAAGGCCGCGGGCGATGTGACCCCGATGAAGATACGGCGGACGAATCGCTGCAATTCGAGCGTGTCTTCGCGTCCGTGCGTCATGCTGCGCTGACCGAACAGCCCCGGCAGCACCAGCAGGCCGCCGCACCACAGGATCAGTGCCACGATGTGCAGCGACTTCAGCAGCGCGATCATGGCATCGCTTCGTCAGCGACGATGGCGCGTTGCATCCGCCGGCCGAGCAGTGCCAGCGCCGCGATCAGATAGGGCAGCGAGGCCGGCACCCACATGATCAGGCCGGCGAGCTGCTGATCCTGCAGCGCGCTCAGCCCCCATGGCTCGGTGACGGCGATATGCGGGGCATAAAGCGGCACGCGGGCGAAGGTGATGACGGCGCCGAGCAGGCCCATCTGCACGACGGTGCCGAGCAGCACGCCCAGCGTCGTGCCGAGCTTCGACGACGGCGCCAGCACCGACATCCATAGCAGCATGGCGCTGACCAACAGGCTCAGCTCCATCACCCAGAACAGACCGGTATCGGCGAGGGCGGCGGCATAGGGCGCCGGCGCGTGCCACAGCCACAGCAGCACCATGTGCACGACCGAGCCCAGCACGCCGAACGCGGCGATGCGGTTGAAATCGAACATGCGCCATCGCTGCGGCATCGATGCCACCAGCATCGGCGCTGCAAAGGCGATCAGAATGACGTGATGCGCGACGCGCGCCGAGAACAGCGCCGAGGTCAGCGCGCAGAGCGGCGAAATGAAGATCGCGGCGAACAATGTCCACGCCGCTACGGCGAGACCGAGCCGCTGCGCGCGCTGGCTGCCCTCGTCACGCACCAGAACGGCCACATGGAGCGAGGCCAGGACGGCGAGGGTGGCGATCAGAACGGGATCCCAATTCCAGCGCGACAGCCAGTCGATCGGCGAGGGGGCCACGCCGCAGTAAGGTTCAGTCATCCGTTCTGCGG
>SDZE01000063.1 GCA_004173095.1 Bradyrhizobiaceae bacterium | reverse complement strand
CACCGGCACCGGCGGGTCGAACGCCTGGACCGGCGGTAGGTTGCCGGTAAATTTCTCCACCTGAACCACCGTCAATTGCCCCGTGCAGCCCTGCGCCAGCGACGACGTGCCAACGTCTCGCGTCAGTACGTTCGGATTGCCGTGCACGCAGAGAGGCTTGTCCTCGTTGATATCCTCCGGATCGTAATAGGCGCCAGTCGGCAGCTGGACCACGCCGGGCATCACATCTTCGGTCACCACCACCGCCGCGAGACAGGCGCCTCGCGCGTTGAACAGCTTGATGATGTCGCCGTCCGCGATGTCGCGCGCCTGCGCATCCTTCGGATTCATCCGCGCCACTTCGCGGCCGCGGCGTTTCTCCGCCGCGCTATGACCGCCGAAATCGAGCTGACTGTGCAGCCGCGACGCCGGCTGGTTGGCGACCAGATGCAGCGGCGTTTCTGCGGTAGGCACGTCGAGCGGCGGCAGCCAGGCCGGATGGCCGGGGCAATCCGCGTAGTTGAAGCCGGCGATGGTCGAGGAGAAGATCTCCACCTTGCCGCTCGGTGTCGGCAGCGGATGCGCGTCGGGATCATGCACGAAGGCGCGCAGCGTGCCGCCATCGAGCGGTTTTTGCGGCAGCAGCACTTCGCCATTGGCCCAGAACGTCTCGAAGTCCGGTGCGTCGAGCCCCTTGGCTTTGAGGCCGGCGCGTGTCGGCTCGTAGAGATGCGCGAGCCATTCGCGCGCGGTGCGGCCTTCGGTGAACGCCTCGCCGGCGCCGAGGCGCTCAGCCAGCTCCGCGAAAATATCGTAGTCGTTACGCGCGGCGCCGAACGGTTCGGCCATCTGATGCATCGCCACCATCAGATTATCGGTCTGCGCGCTGCCGATATCCTCGCGCTCCAACGACATGGTGACGGGCAGCACGATATCCGCATGACGCGCCGTCGCCGTCCAGGCCAGCTCATGCACCACCAGCGTATCGACCTGCGCAAAGGCCTGGCGCAACCGGTTGATGTCCTGATGATGATGAAACGGATTGCCGCCGGCCCAATAGACCAGCTTGATGTCGGGATAGCTCAGCTTCTGGCCGTTATAGTCGAACGGTTGGTTCGGCTTCAGCAGCATGTCGGAAATACGAGCCACCGGGATGAACCCGGCAACGCCGTTCTTGCCCTGAGGGAGACCTGCGATCGGCACGTCATTGTAGCGGCGGCCGTAATTGGCAATGGCGCCGAGTGCGTAGCCGAAGCCGCCGCCGGGCTGGCCGATCTGGCCCAGCATGGTGGCGAGCACCGCGGACATCCATACCGGCTGTTCGCCATGGCGCGCCCGCTGCAGCGAATGCGCGACGGTGAACAGCACGCGCTTGCCGGGCAGGCGGCGCGCAAGTTTCAGGATCACCTCAGCAGACAAGCCGGTGATCTCAGCCGCCCAGGCCGCATCCTTCGGCTGGCCGTCGCTGCGGCCCATCAGATAGTGTTCGAATTCATCGAAGCCAGTGCTGCAGCGGTCGATGAAGGCGCGATCATGGGTGCCGTCCAGCACCAGCGTATGCGCCAGCGCCAGCATCAGCGCGACATCGCTGCCGGGTGTCGCCTGCAGCCAGTCCTGATTGACCTCGTCGGGCAAGTCGGTCTTCAGCGGCGAGATCAAGACGAATTCGCCGCCGCGCCGGCTGACCGCGATCATGTCGCGATGCTCGGTGTGCTTGCTGATGCCGCCGCCAGCGACGCGTGAATTCTTGGTGTTCATGCCGCCGAAAGCAACCACGAGATCGCAATGTTCGACCACTTCGTCCCAGCCGATATTGCGGCGGGTCATGTCTTCGTAATCGCCGAGGATGCGCGGGATGATCACCGTCGAGGCGCCGGCCGAGTAGGAGTTGACCGAACGCACATAGCCGCCGAGCGCCATGTTGAGGAAGCGATGCACCTGGCTCTGCGCGTGATGGAAGCGGCCGGCGCTGGACCAGCCATAGGAGCCGCCGAACACGCCCTGCGCGCCATGCTTGTCCTTGACGCGCATCAACTCGCTGGCGAGCAGATCCAGCACTTCGTCCCATTCCATCTCGACGAAGCCGTCGCGGCCGCGGCGGTCGCTTGGGCCGGGTCCATTCTCCAGCCAGCCGCGGCGGACCATCGGCTTGGCGATGCGCGCTTTGTGGCGCAGCGCGTCGGGAAAATTCTGGATGATCGGATTCGGATCGGGATCGATGGGATGCGGCGAGATGACGAGCTGATCGTTGACCCATTCGCCGGAGAACGCACCCCAATGCGATGAGTGGGACATCTTGCCTTGCGGCCTGATCATGCGCTCGTTCGGCTTGGTCATGCGTGGTGTTCCGTCATTCCAGCGTCATCAATGCTTTTGTCCATAAAGCACGGGCACAGCCGAGTCGACGACCACCTCGACAAGGCTGACGCCCGCATGTTGCAGACTTTGCCGGAACGCGCCTGCGAGTTCCGAACAGTTGCCGACACGCGTGGCATGCGCGCCCAGTCCTTCGGCAATCTTGACGAAATCCAATCCGGGCAGATCGAGCCCGGGAACATTGCGCACTTGCATCACCTGGCTGAACGAGCGCATTGCGCCGTAGCCGGAATTGTTGATGACCACGACGGTGATCGGCAGTTTGCGCTGGGCTGCGGTCCACAGCGCCTGGATCGAATACATCGCCGAGCCGTCGCCGATCAGGCACACGGTGCG
>SDZE01000270.1 GCA_004173095.1 Bradyrhizobiaceae bacterium | reverse complement strand
AACGCTGACCCGGCTTCGCCAGGCCTGAGACGCAAGCTTTGCTCAGTCCTTGTATTCGTAAAGCAGGCGGGCGCGGATGGTGCCTTCGAGCGCGCGGATATCGTCGAGCACGCGCTGGCTGTCAGCCGCCGACGCATCCGCGTCGAGCACGACATAGCCGACATCGTTGTTGGTCTCGTAATATTGCGCGGCGATGTTGACGGCGTGACGGGCCAGCACCTCGTTGAGGCGGCCGAGCATGCCCGGCACATTGCGCTGGACCTGAATGAAGCGCGTCCCCTGCGGACGCGCCGGCAACTGCACCTGCGGGAAATTCACCGCGCCTACCGTCGAGCCGGTGTCGCTATAGTCGATCAGCTTGCGCGCGACTTCCGCGCCGATGCGCTCCTGGGCTTCCTCGGTCGAGCCACCGACATGCGGCGTCAGCAGCACATTGGGCAGTCCCTGCAGCGGTGTGACGAATTTCTCGTGATTGGAGCTCGGCTCCACCGGGAACACGTCCACCGCGGCGCCGCGCAGCTTGCCGCTGCGGAGCACTTCGGCGAGCGCCTCGAGATCGACCACCGTGCCGCGGCTGTTATTGATGAAATAGGCCCCGTCCTTCATCCAGGATAGTTCAGTCTTGCCGATCATGTTCTTGGTCGCCGGCGTCTCCGGGACGTGCATGCTGACCACGTCGCTCTGCGCCATCAGGTCCTGCAAGGTGGCCACCGGCTCGGTGTTGCCGTGGCGCAGACGATCGGTGTGATCATAGAAGATCACCTTCATGCCGAACGTTTCGGCGAGGTTGGAAAGCTGCGAGCCGATATTGCCATAGCCGACGATGCCCAGCGTCTTGCCGCGCACTTCATGGCTGTCGGTGGCGGATTTGTCCCATTGGCCGTCATGAGCCGCCACCGAGCGGTCGACGATCCGGCGGAACAACATCACCACCTCGCCCATGACCAGTTCGGCCACCGAGCGCGTGTTGGAGAACGGGGCGTTGAACACGGGAATGCCGCTGCGGCGGGCAGCATCGATATCGACCTGATTGGTGCCAACGCTGAAGCAGCCGATGGCGATCAGGCGGTCGGCCGCATCGAGCACATCCTGCGTGATCTGGGTGCGCGAGCGAATGCCGAGCAGATGCACGCCCTTGAGCGCCTCCTTCAGCTCGTTGCCGCCGAGGGCCTTGCTGAGCCGCGTGACATTTGTGTAGCCCGCGACATCGATCAGTTCGACGGCGCTGTCATTCACGCCTTCAAGCAGAAGAATTCTGATCTTGTCTTTCGGCAGCGAGAGCTGCGGGGCGGGCACGGTGGTCTTCGACACGGGCGGTGTCCTTTGCAAGGCAGTGGAGAGAGACGATATGCGACGGCCCCGGGATATCGGGCCAGATGACGTCACCAGGCGCAGTCCGATTTGGCCGCATCTTTAAGCCGGCCGTCCGGGCGGTGCCAAGGGGGGACTTAACGATCTGGAAAATAAGAAACTTTTGACTGCCGTCGAGACTCGGCCCGCCGGTCGCAGGTCGGCATTGCCTTGGTTTTGCGGCGCCGGTCGCGACACCAAGATAGATGACACAGGCTTGCTTGAAGCGCCCGCGACCAAAATCGCAAAAAAGTGGCCGTCCGGCCCACCGTGATTCGGGGCCGTCAGGTGCGTCAGGTGATCTTCTTCAGGAGCCGCGTCAGCGCGCGTTGCTCGTCCAGCGTCAGGGGCCGCAACGTCTTCGCGGTGACGTCGGAGGCCACACCGACCGCGGTCTCGACGACGCGCTTGCCCTGCTCCGTCAGCGACACGGCGCGGCGACGACGGTCCTTGGGGTCGGAGTCGGTGCTCACGAATCCGCGCAGCACGAGGCGATCGACCACGCCCTTGATGGTCGCGGCATCCAGATACACCAATCGACCGAGATGATTCTGCGAGTCCGGGCCGACCTCGCGCAATTTGGCCATCACGGCAAACTGCGTCGGTGTCAGATCCTCGACCATGTTCGACATGAAGATCGAGGTATGGCGCTGCATGGCGGCGCGCAGCAGGAAGCCGACCTGCCCATCGAGCTCGTAGCCCACGGGCTTCTCATTGCCGGCCTGCGATCTGACTTTGGCCAATCTCTATATCCCCGGACCCCGCACGATGATGTCATGTCCTGGACCGATCGGCAGCAATATCTTCCGGCCCAGGCTGCGGTCGCTAGACCGTCAGATACGCACGCTGGATATCGATGTTGTCGGCCAGCTCCGCCATGGTGCCATTCCAACGCAGCTGCCCCTTTTCCAGAACATAAGCGCGATCGGAGACGAGTTCGGCGAAGTGGACGTTCTGCTCCGACAGCAGGATGGAGACCCCGGCCTTCTTGAGCTCGACAATGGTGTTGGCGATCATCTCGACGATCACAGGAGCGACGCCTTCCGAGGGCTCGTCGAGCAGGATCAGCAGCGGATTGCCCATCAGCGTGCGTGCGATGGTCAGCATCTGCTGCTCGCCGCCGCTCATGCGCCCGCCCGGCCGATGCGGCATCTCGCCGAGATTGGGAAACAGCGCGAGCAGTTTCTGCTCGGTCCACACCGGCGCCGCGACGCCATCGCTGAATTTGCGCGGCGGTTGGCGTCCGATGTCGAGATTCTCGAGCACCGTAAGATCGGAGAAGATGCGGCGATCTTCCGGAACGAAACCGAGCCCGAGCCGCGCGATCTCATAGGGTTGGCGGCCCGA
>SDZE01000235.1 GCA_004173095.1 Bradyrhizobiaceae bacterium | reverse complement strand
ATCATTGGCGCGATGCGCAGACGACGGGAGTTCAGTATGCAAATTCCAATCAAGCGGGCGATCGAGAGAGTTCCCGGCGGCATGATGGTGGTTCCGCTGCTGGCCGGTGCCCTGATCGCGACGTTCTTCCCCGGCACGCCTAAATACTTCGGCTCGTTCACCGGCGCGTTGTTTTCCGGCGCCTTGACGATTCTGGCTGTTTTCTACGTCTGCATGGGCGCCAGCATCGACTTCAAGGCGACGCCCTATATCGTCAAGAAGGGCGGCACGCTGCTGATCGTGAAGGTCACCGTCGCCATGGTTCTCGGCCTCGTTTTCGGCCGCCTGCTGGGTCTCGGCGAAGGCCCGGTTTCCGCAGGCATGTTCGCCGGTCTCTCGACGCTCGCCATCGTCGCGTCCATGAATGACACCAATGGCGGTCTCTACATGGCGCTGATGGGCCAGTATGGCCGTCCGCGCGATGTCGGTGCCTACACCATCATGTCGCTCGAAAGCGGTCCATTCCTCACGATGATCACGCTCGGCGTGGCCGGTCTGTCGGCATTCCCGGTGCAGACGCTGGTCGGCGCGATCCTGCCGCTTGCCGTAGGCATGATCATCGGCAATCTCGATCGCGACATGCGCGAATTCCTGAGCCGCGCGATCCCGGTGATGATTCCGTTTTTTGCTTTCGCGCTCGGGGCCGGCCTCGATCTCAGCAAAGTCTGGCAGGCCGGTCTGCTCGGCCTCGGCATGGGCGTCGCGGTGGTTGTGTTCACGGGCATCCCGCTGTTCTTCGCCGACCGTCTGATCGGTGGCAATGGCGTCGCCGGCGTTGCAGCGGCCTCGACGGCCGGTAACGCCGCCGCAGTGCCTGCCATCGTCGCTGCCGCCAATCCGGCCTATGCGGAGGCCGCCGCACCTGCGACGATCCTCGTCGCTGCCTGCGTCGTTGTGACCGCCATTCTGGTGCCGATCGCTACCGCATGGACAGCGAAGATTGTCGGCCGCGAGGTCGAACCCGTGGACGAAACCGTCGTCACTCCTGCGCCTGCGCCGGTATCCTCAGCTCCGGCAGTCGGACGCTGACATGACGGATCGCTGGTTGATCCTCGCGGATGATCTCACCGGTGCTGCGGATTGCGCCATCGCTTTCGGTCGAAGGGGCCAGGCAGCCGCAGTAACGTGGGGCGAAGTGTCCGACGCATCGGATCACCAGTTGCCCGTCATGGCCTATGATGCAGCGAGCCGCGGCATGAGCGCCGCGGACGCAGCACAGCGGCATGCCGATATCCTGGCTCGCTTGTGCGAGCCGGGCCGCAGGCTGTTCAAGAAAATCGACTCGACGCTGCGAGGCCAACCCGCGGCAGAGACAAAAGCTGCGCTTGATCATGTCAAAGCCAATCGCGGCGCCGGCTTCGGTGTATTCGCGCCTGCCTTTCCTGCCACCGGCCGCACCACCATCGAGGGACGCATCCTTGTGAAGGGCGCACCGCTCGAAGACGCCGAGGTTTGGCAGCGCGACCATACTTACCCGAACGCTGATCTCGTCGATGTGCTGGCCACCGCCGGCATCCGTGGCGAGAAGGTGACGCTCGCCACCATTCGCAGCGGCGAGCTCAAAGCCGTTTTTGCCAAACTCGCAAGCGAAGGCGATGTCGTTGCCTGCTGCGATGCCGAGACCGATCACGATCTGCATTTGATCGCGCAAGCGAGCCCGAGTCTCTCACCATCGACCTTCTTCGTCGGTAGCGCCGGTTTGGCTCACGCATTGGCGGGTCTTGAAGATGATGGCGCCGGCGATGCGTTGACGATCCCGACGAGCCAGAAGGGCACGCTCATCGTTGTCGGGTCACTTGCTGGCGCATCACGCTCGGCCGCGCGCAAGCTCGAACAGACCGGTACCGTCAAGCATTTTCCGGTAACGCCGAAGGTGCTGCTCGATAGGAATTCGCCCGACCGCGCGACGCTTGCCGCTGATGTCTCGAAGCATCTGTCCACCGGCGGCGATGCGCTGGTCGAAATCGTGATGGACGACCGTCCCGACATGTCGCTCGGTCCGAAACTCGCCGAAGGCCTTGCCGTCACGCTGCAAAGCGTCGCGCCTGCGATCGGTGCATTCGCGGCCACCGGCGGCGAGACCGCAGCAGCGCTGTTGTCGCGTTTCGGCGTCAACGGCATTCGCCTTGCCGACGAGATCGAGCCGGGCGTCTCGCTCGGTCTTACGCTTGGCCAACTCTCCGTGCCGATCGCGACCAAGGCGGGCGCTTTTGGCGACGAGATGAGCCTCATCCGCATCAGCACCCGTCTTCGCGCCGTCCGAACCAAAGGAAGCTTCTCATGACCCGTCCGACCATTGCGATTACCATGGGCGATCCGGCCGGCATCGGACCGGAAGTGATCATGAAGGCGCTCGGCACAGCGCAGGCGCAGGCGCTGTGCAACATGCTGGTGATCGGCGATGCCGGCCGGCTGCGTCAGGCCGGCAAGATCGTCGGCAGCGCGCTGGATGTCGATTCGCTGGCCGACGCCAAGGATGCGAATTACGGATCGAAAAACGTGCAGTGCGTCGATCTGAAGATCGTGCCCGAGGATCTGCCGTTCGGTCAGATGTCGCCGGTGGCGGGCGAAGCCGCCTATCGCTACATTGAGAAAGCCGTGCGGGTGGTGCAGGCAGGGCAGGCCGAGGGCATCTGCACCGCGCCGCTCTCCAAGGAAGCGCTGCATGCGGCCGGCCACAAATATCCGGGCCACACCGAATTGCTCGCGCATCTCACCGGTACGCCGGAAGTGTCGATGATGCTGGTATCGCCGAAGCTGCGCGTCATTCACGTGACCACGCATATCGGCCTGATCGATGCCATCAAGAAGATCGAGCCGGGTCTGGTCGAGCGTGTCATCACCCGCGGCCATGAGGTGCTGGTGAAGGCCGGTATCCAGAATCCGAAGATCGGTGTCTGCGCCATCAATCCGCATGCCGGCGAAAACGGCCTGTTCGGTTATGGCGAGGAGGCCGAGAAGATCACGCCGGCCGTCGAGATCTGCCAGAACAAGGGCTGGGACGTACGTGGTCCGCTGCCCGCCGATACGTTGTTCTTCCTCGCCGGCCGTGGCGATTACGACATGGTCGTTGCGATGTATCACGATCAGGGCCATGGCCCGATCAAGGTGCTAGGCCTCGAATCCGGCGTCAACATCACGGTGGGCCTGCCGGTTATCCGCACCTCGGTCGATCACGGCACTGCCTTCGATATCGCCGGCAAAGGCATCGCCGACGAGCGCAGCCTGATCGAAGCCCTGCGCCAGGCGGTCGATCTCGCGCCGAAGCCTGGCCAGGCAGCTTGACGCGTCGGACGCATTGACCCAACCGTGTCCCGGGCGCGATGCAGCGTGCAACCCTGCTTCGCAGAACCGGGACCGTACAAAGCGCCGGTGTTCGTGACGGCCCCGGCTCGACGAAGCGATACCTCATATCGCATCGCGTCCGGGGCACAGGGAGTGGGGGCTGGACTCGATGTCGATGCGGAGCAAGGAGCGGCGTGCGCGGCTGTTGGATGCGCTGAATGCCGGTGAGATCGACGTCGACGATCTCGCGCGCCGCTTCGATGTGTCGGCCTCGACGGTTCGCCGCGATCTGCAATTTCTGTCCGAGAACAAGCACGTCCATCGCACTTACGGCGGCGCCATTCTCGCAGGTCACGTCGCCGAGGCGACACTGGATCAGCGCATCGCCGTGCGCGGCAAGGCCAAGCAGGCGATCGCACAAGCGGCCGCGGATCTCATCACGGATGGCGAAACCCTGATCCTGGATGCCGGTTCGACAGTGGCCGCGTTCGGCCGGCTGCTGTTGCAGCGCAAGCTGCGCATCATCACCAACAATCTCGCGCTGCTGCCCTTTCTCGCCAAGGCGCCGGGGATCGAACTGATCGTGCTCGGCGGCGCCATCCGCGCCACCAGCATGAGCACCATGGGGCCACTTGCGGCCGAAACGCTGCGCCGCATGACCGCCGATCGTGCCATCATGAGTGCCGATGGCGTCGTCGATCGGCGCGGACTCTGCGAAGCCGATCTCGAGCAGGTGGCGTTGAAGTCGCTGATGATGCAGCAGGCCAAACACGTCATCGTGCTGGCCGATGCCAGCAAACTCGGTCGCGCCGAGCAGGACGCCTGGGCGCCGCTGCCGCCGCAGTGGACGCTGGTGACGGATAGCGACGCACCCAACGACCAGCGCATGATGTTTGCAGAAAGCGGCGCACGAGTCGTGGTGGCGTAAGGCCTTCGGCGAGGTGCTCTGACTTCGTCTTGTACTAAGAATTCGGGGAGCGCGCGACGACATGCCTTCGTCAGCCATTCACATATGTGAATTCGCGACTCTTTGACCCTCAACACGTCGCGACGGCTTGCGTCGCCGCGCGCCACCACGCAATCTCCCGCCAATAAGAAAATCATATCTGGGAGATAACAATCATGAAGCGACGCACGTTCTTGGCTGGGGTCGGAGCCACTGGTCTCGGTCTGATCACTTCACCGGCCATCGTCCGCGCAGCGAACGACAGTCCGCTGAAATTCGGTGTGCTCACCGACATGACCGGCCTGTTTGCCGACAATGGCGGTGCAGGTTCGGTGGCAGCCGCACAGCTTGCGATCGATGAATGCGGCGGCAAGGCGCTGGGCAAGCCGATCCAGCTGATTTCGGCCGATCATCTCAACAAGCCCGACGTCGGCGGCAATATCGCGCGTCAGTGGTACGACCAGGAAGGCGTCGATGTCATTCTCGACGTTCCGGTGTCGTCGGTGTGTATCGCCGTGCAGACCTTCGCCAAAGAACGCAACAAGATGTTCATCACCTCGGCCGGTGGCTCGGCCGATCTCAGCGGCAAGTTCTGCTCGCCCAATTTCATTCAGTGGACCTACACCACCTATGCGCTCGCCAATGTTGCCGGCAAGGCGATGTTGCAGCGTGGCGGCGATACGTGGTTCTTTATCGTCGCCGACTATGCGTTCGGCCAGGCACTGGAGCGCGACGTCACCGACGTCGCTGTCAAGGGCGGAGGCAAGTCGCTCGGCCGCGCGCCGCACCCGATCAACACGGCGGATTTCTCTTCGCAGGTTCTGACGGCAAAGTCGTCCGGCGCCAAGGTGATCGCCATCGCCAATGCCGGCAGTGATACCCAGAACGTCATCAAGCAGGCGGAAGAATTCGGCCTGATGGCTGGCGATCAGAAAATGATCGCGCTGCTGCTCGATGTGAATGACATCCGCAGCGTGGGTCTGAAGAGTGCCCAGGGGCTGCTGGTCACCTCCGGTTTCTACTGGAACATGGACGATCGCACGCGCGAATTCTCCAAGCGCTATGCGGCCAAGATGGGCAAGCCGCCGAGCATGATGCAGGCCGGCGTCTATTCATCGACGCTGAACTACATCAAGTCGGTGGAAGCGGCGAACAGCAAGGATCCCGCCGCTGTCGTGAAGGACCTGCAGGGGCGCACCTTCGACGACGCCTTCCTGCGCAACGGCAAGCTGCGTCCGGACAATCTGATGGTCCACGACATGTATCTGGCTGAAGTCAAGAAGCCGGCCGAGGTTCAGGACCCCTATGACGTGCTCAAGATCCTCGCCACGGTGAAGGGAGAGGAAGCCTTCCCGCCGCTGTCGGCCAGCGCTTGCCCGATGGTGATGGCGAACAAGTAGCAACCGAGCCGCGGGATGGGTCGCAGTTTTTGGCACTCATCCTGCGCGCTGGTTAGCCGCTCTGCGGTCTGCGGCGCGGCCGCCGCAATTTCGCAACGTCGGTCGCGCGCTGCGGGTTGCCGATTCGCTGCGATTCGGCGAAGCCGAGACGATCCTCGTCGAGGATCTTGTCGAGCGGTGAGGGCCGCGCCGCGGGCGGTGGGGCCGGCTTCGGTGATTTCACCAGCGGATGTCGTTGCGAGCCGTATTCGGCGACGAAGCCGACCCGCGGCTCATCGAAAACCTTGCTGGTCCAAGGTAGCTGATGTTTCATGAAAACAGATTTAGGCCGTGACGGGCGTTTCGTCCATCGCGGACCGCGTTGCAACCAAGCCGATATCGCTGGTGCCCCCTGCCGGACTCGAACCGGCACGCCCAGAGGACTCAAGATTTTAAGTCTTGTATGTCTACCAATTCCATCAAGGGGGCAGGCCGGGTTTCCATAGCCGTAAATGAGCGCTGCGCCAAATCGGAGTTGTCCGCACAACCCCGGCCTCAATCCGGCCACCCGGCGCTGCTTTACGCAACCTCAACAAAGCCTGCCTAGAAAGTTCCGATGATCGCCCGCGTCCCTCGTTTCTGCATTTCGCCCTGGCTGGCGCCCCCGGCTGTGCTGCTGCTTGCCGTCCAGCTCGGCGGTTGTGCCAGCATGGGCGACGGCCCGCTGTCCGGCGCATTCGTCGATCCGTCGATCTACGATCTCACCGACTGCCCGCAGCTTGAGGCCGAACGCAAGCGGCTGGCGACGCGCACGGCCGAACTGCAGGGCCTGATCGACAAGGCCCAGACCGGGACGGCAGGCAGTGTGGTCGGCGAAGTGGCGTATCGCAACGACTATATTTCGACCCGCGCCCAGGCCAAGCTCGCCGAGGAGCAGTGGCAGAAGAACAAATGCGTGGCATCGGCACCGCCGCCGGCTCCCGTCAGCCCGGGCCAGCGTCCGCGCGGACGCTGAACATGCGCTGCGACCGCAGCCTGATCACTGTGACAGTGCCGCTATAATTTCCAGTCGTAGATCCAGTCCTGCCGCGCCGTCAGACGCTGCGGTCCGAGCAGCCGCATGGCGCTATCGCGTGCCAGCGCCATCGGGCCGCGCAGATGGTAGATCCGTCCTTGTTGTCGCGCCGTGCGTTGGACCCGCGTGACGCGGGGCCTACGCAAGGCGGCATAGTGCGCCAGTGCCGCGGGAATACCGCTGTCATCGCGGGCGGCACCCAGGCTCTGCGCCAGCACCGCCGCATCCTCGATGGCCATCGCGGCGCCCTGTGCAGCAAAGGGCAGCATCGCATGCGCGGCGTCGCCCAGCAGCGCGACGCGGCCGCTGTGCCAGGCGCCACCGTCGGCGATCGTATAGAGCGGCCAGCGGCTCCACTGATGGACGGCGGCGATTGCGTCGCGGGCCCGCGACGGCCAGCGCGCCCGGCCGAACAGCGCGTTGAGTTCGTCGCCGGCGCCGGGCGCGCTCGATCCGGGTGAAAGCGGGACGCCGCCGGCGATCGCCACCAGATTGACGCGCTGCCCCCCGGACATCGGATAGATCACCAGATGCGCCTGCGGCCCCATCCACAACTGCACGCCATTCGGCCGTAGAGAGCCTGGCAGGCTGGCTGCGTCACAGGTACCGCGCCAGGCGATCAGACCGGAAAATTGCGGCTGGATGTCGGGAAAAGCCGCCGCGCGGACCTGCGACCATGCGCCGTCGGCACCGATCAAAGCCCCGGCCTCGATATCGCCGATGATGATGCCGTCACTGCCGGCGCGGGCGTCGGGCACCGGCGCGGCGAGCTGGAGTTCGATGTCAGGATGGGATTGTACGGCTGCCAGCAAGACGCGCTGCAGATCGGCCCGGTGCACCAGCCAATAGGGCGCGTCCGGCCGAGCGCTCGCGGCCAGTGAGACACGTGCCACTTCGCCGCCGCTGTGGGCAGTGCGGATGCTCACGCTGTCGGGTGTGACCACATGCGGGGCGAGGGCCGGCGCCAGACCGAGACCGACGAGGATACGGCTGGCATTCGGCGACAGCTGCAGCCCGGCGCCGGCTTCTTCCAGCCGCTCGGCCTTCTCTAAAATGTTCACGCGAAAGCCTTCGGCGGCTAGCGCCAGCGCGGCAGTGAGGCCGCCGATGCCCGCACCAGCGATGACGATGGTGCGTGGCAACGTCATGTCGGTCGATCAGGCCGCTTTGTCCTTCACCACGCATTCCGGCGGGCGGGCCTGGCCGGCCGCGAGATCGCCGGCGTAGCGATAAAGGGTCGAGCAATACGGGCAGATGATCTCGTTGTCGTCGCCGAGGTCCAAGAACACATGCGGATGATCGAACGGCGGGTTGGCGCCCACGCACATGAACTCCTTCGAGCCGATCTCGATGATCGTAACGCCGGCGTCATTGTGAAAGTGCGGAACCACGTGGTCGGACATCATATCTACCTTTGCTAGCAACGGTCGCGCGCCTTGGATGTGCCAGGGCTCACCCGAGACTATCGCAATCGTTCAGTGCGGCGCACCATACTGGGCTGGGACGCTGATTCCTAGACGGCGGAACTGGCACTCAGTCCTGCAAATTCGACACAGTTTGGGCGTTTCGGGATAGCCCTTCTTTCGTCGGGGCGGTTGTGTCCGAACCGTGACGTCCCACCTGTAAGGTGGTGCAAGGATAGGATCCGCATGCGGTTTCGGCTCGATACCACCCTGACGGGGATTGCGGTCTGCGCGACCGCGGGCCTGCTATTGTGGCCGCACGCGCGCGATGCCGGTGCCGTGCTGCTGGCTCAGGACGATCCGGTGGCGTTGGCCGACGCGCAGATGAGCGCCGCGCTGCGCCGTGATCCCGACATGCTCGCCACGCAGGCTGAGGAAGCCCTGCAGGCCAAGGATGCCGATTTGGCCAAAAGCTTCGTTGACGTTGCCAATGCCCGCAACGTCAAGCTGCCGGACGACCTGACCCGACGCGTCGACGAAGCCGTCGCCGCCGAGGCCTCGCCGTCCAATGTGGCCAAGCGGTTTGCCACCGGATTCGTCACCGGCAATGCCGACGATTTCGCGACGCTGTCCGGCACGGTGGCCGGCGATCTGTTCGTGTTCGGCGACATCCGCGACGCCATCCGCGAGGGCAAGCATCTCGCATTCGGCGAAGAGGCCGATCACCTGATCCTCGGCTTGGCTGCAGCGGGTCTGGCTGTCACGGCTGCGACTTATGCCAGTGCGGGCGGCGCCGCGCCGGTGCGCGCCGGGTTGACGCTGGTAAAAGACGCGCGAAAGGTTGGGCGGATCGGCGAGGGGCTCACCACATGGGCGGCGCGTTCGGCCCGCGGTATGGTAGATGGGCCCGTGCTCAAAGATGCGATGGCCAAGGCCTCGGTGTTTCGGCCGGGCCAGACGGTGACCGCAATCAAGACCGCGTTTCGGACGGACAAAGCTGGCGACATCTTGCGTTTGGCGAAGGATGTCGGCCGCGTCGGCGAGAAGGCCGGCACACGTAGCGCGCTGGATACTCTGCGCATCGCTCAGGGGCCGAAGGATGTGGCTCGCGCATCCAAGCTGGCCGCAGCCAAGGGCGGGCAGACACGCGCCATCATGAAGCTGTTCGGCCGCGGCGCTCTGGTGCTCGCTGCCGGTGCCTTCCAACTCGGGATGTGGCTGTTCTGGGCGCTCTGGATGCTGATCGGCCTGGTCATATCGATCAAGGCCACCACCGAGCGCATCACCTGGTCTTACCTGCAAAGGTCAAAGGCGCGCCGAATCGCCCGCGAACTCGCTGCGCGTCAGGACGTATTACTGCAGAACATGGCCGCACGCCCGAGCGGGCCATCTCCCGCACTGGCGCCGGCCCTCATCCACGGCTAAATTCGCCGCTTCCCACCCCATTGCATGTCTCAATCAAACGGAATCCTGGATGCCGAGCTTTCACAACGGCGCAGTTGAAATTGCTTATCTCGATGAAGGCGAGGGCGACCCGATCGTTCTCGTGCATGGCTTCGCATCGAGCAAGAACGTCAATTGGGTGTATCCGACCTGGGTGTCGGAACTGAAGAAGCATGGCCGCCGCGTCATCGCGCTCGATAATCGCGGTCATGGCGATTCCACCAAGCTTTACGATTCCGAGCAATACGGCATCGGCACCATGGCTGCCGATGTGCGTGCGTTGCTCAAGCATCTCGATATCGCGCGTACCGACATGATGGGCTATTCGATGGGCGGGCGCATCACCGCCTACATCGCCTATAGCCATCCGGAGTTGCTGCGCTGCGCGATCCTGGGCGGCATCGGCATCGGCCTGATCAAAGGTGGCGGCCCCGGCGAAAATGTCGCCACGGCACTGGAAGCGGCATCGCTCGACGACGTCTCAGATCCCGTCGGCCGCACGTTCCGCGCCTTTGCGGACCAGACCCGCTCGGATCGACGTGCGCTGGCGGCCTGCCTCCGCGGATCGCGAAGGCTGATGACGCATGAGGAAGCGGCATCCATCAAAGTGCCCGTGCTGATCGCCGTCGGCACCACCGACGATGTCGCCGGATCGGCACAGGAGCTCGAACAAGTGATCCCCGGCTCGCAGCGGCTCGATATCCCCAATCGCGATCACATGCGGGCAGTGGGAGATCGTGTCTACAAGCAGGGCGTACTCGATTTCCTGGCCCAGCGTAGCTGACGATGGAGCGGTGTTGCCGCACGTGGCCTTGTTTCCACCGCGCGGGCGCCCATTTCTTCCGCACGCCCGGTTGTTGGGCGGGTCGGCCCAGGTCCCGGAACGTGTGCTAATTCAAAGCTTTAGCGCGAGGCCACACGACCAGCCGGTGTTCACGATGGCATGAGGCCTGCCGCGACAGCGCCGGGCGTCATGCTATAATCGCTGCTCAAGTCAAGAATTTGCGAGTCCGTCATGGCCGTGCAGACCACCAATCCCACCACCGCGAAACTCGCAACCCTGGACCCGATCTGGGACCGTATTCGCAGTGAGGCCGAGGACATCGTGCACCGCGAGCCGGAGCTGGCGTCCTTCATCTATTCGACGGTGCTGCACCACAACCGTCTCGAAGACTCGGTGGTCCATCGTGTTGCCGAACGGCTGGATCATGCGGCGCTGTCCGGCGACCTGATCCGCCAGACCTTCAACGAAGCGCTGCGCGACGATCCCGATATCGGCAATGCCTTCCGCGCCGATCTCGTGGCGGTGTACGACCGCGATCCTGCCACTACGCGCTTCATCGATCCCTTGCTCTACTTCAAGGGCTTTCATGCAATCCAGGCGCATCGCCTTGCGCATTGGCTACTGAACAAGGGCCGCAAGGATTTTGCTTGGTATCTGCAAAGCCGCACGTCCGGCGCCTTCCAGACCGACATCAATCCGGCCGCCAAGATCGGCCGCGGTATCTTCCTCGATCACGCCACCGGATTTGTCGTTGGTGAAACCGCGGTCATCGAGGACGACGTTTCGATCCTGCATGGTGTGACGCTCGGCGGCACCGGCAAGGAAAATGAAGATCGTCATCCGAAGATTCGCCGCGGCGTCCTGATCGGCGCGGGCGCGAAGATACTCGGTAATATCGAAGTCGGCCATTGCGCACGCATCGCCGCGGGCTCTGTGGTCGTGAAACCGGTGCCACATAACGTCACCGTAGCTGGCGTGCCGGCGAAGATCGTTGGTGAAGCCGGTTGTTCGGAGCCATCACGCACGATGAATCAGATGCTGAACGCCCTCGGCCTTTAGGCCTCGTTCTTATCTTTGCCGCAGTTGTGTAGGCGTGGCTCCGTTCGCCGGATGCGCGGTCATTGCTGCGGTGACGAATTTGAATTTTCGACAAATGGCCTAGCCGTGCGTGCCATCTGGCGTTAAACGTTTCCTCCATCAGCCCATCCCACATCAATTGCATTGGAGACGCCTGTGGACGTTCAGGAAGTCAGAAAACTCGACGCCTATCTCAAGCGCGTGTTCGGCAACCAGAAGATCCGTGTCGTGCCGCGCCCCAAAAAGGACGATAGCGCCGAAGTCTATATCGGTGAGGAATTCGTCGGCGTTCTGTTCGTCGACGACGAGGACGACGATCGGTCGTTCCAGTTCCAGATGGCGATCCTGGAAGAAGATCTCGCCGACAGCGAGTAAAGTCTGTTACTGTCCGCCGAGCTGGGCCGACAGACGGTTCATCGCATCACCGACCGTGCGCCAGTCATCGAGCCAGGCGCGCGGAAAACGGAACACCAGATCGGCGCCGCCAACGCGGCGTTCACTCATGCACATGCCGGGCGTGGCGCCGTCCCGTGTACAACGCGCGGCCAGCGAAGGCGCGCTGCCTGTAAACAGATCTTCACCGGCATAGGGCGTGTAGTCGTGAAACGGCTGAATCGTCAGCCCGTCCGCATTGCGGGACGCCTCGGCCGCATAGATCGGATAGATCG
>SDZE01000157.1 GCA_004173095.1 Bradyrhizobiaceae bacterium | reverse complement strand
TCGCTCGCATGGGACGGCGCCGAGAAAAACAGAAAGCATGAGAAAAGCAGGGAGACGAATTTCATCTCACCCTCCAGTCGGGGTCTGAGCGAATGATCTCCCTTTGGTATGCCGCAGCCGGAATAGGTTCGTAAAATAGTTGAGCGCAGCACTATCGAGTGGAAAAGGCGCATACGCCTGACTATGATCTGTCACGGCCGAACGCGCACAGTGCGTGTGCGGCTCGCTCACTCCATCCTGCGCCGGCGCTACTGCCTCAACAGCATCAGCGGATCGGCCATGTCCGGCATGCGCCGCCATTGCGCGTTGTCGTCGGCTTCGAAATGCCAGACCTCGCCCGACGCCGACATCATCAGCAATTCGCCGCGCTCGAGCCGCCATTCCTTCGGCTTGAAATTGGCAACCAGCGGATCACAGCGCGGCTTGAGGAAGAGTTGGAAGTTATCCGGGCCGGCTTCGTTGTTGGTCAGGGTCAGGCCGCAGATGGCCCGCCCGTTGCTGCGCACGATCGACCAGTCGCCGATCATCTGATCCATCGACTTTGCCAGCGAGCGCGCGGCCGCCAGATTTTGCAGGATATAGACGCCCTCGCCCGAGCGCACGCCTTCGAAAATGCCGCTCTCGACTTCGGTCAAATCGATCACCGGCTCGCCGGCCGGAGTCTGCAACCGGACAATATCGAGGCCCTTGATGGTCCAGGCGACGATATCCTTGGTGAAAGGCAGCGCCGTCGCGCAATCGGGTTCGAACTCGAGCTTGAGGCCTTGCGGCGTGGTGTCGGGCTTGAGCGTCACCACGCAGGTCTTGCTGCGTTCGGTGGTGGAGAGTTCCCACTGCCCGATCATGTTCTTCTTCAGCGCTGCCGAATCTTGGGCGGGCGCCGGTGCGCCGACAAGCATCGCGCCGGCAACAACCAGCGCGACTGACATCATGCGGACCGACGCCCGCATGCTCAGCGGCCCTTGACCGGCGTTTCCGGGATCGGCGTCAGCACCGGTTTGCCGCCGAACCACAGCTTCAGATTATCGACCACCATCTGGTCCATGGCATTGCGCGTCACCACCGAGGCCGAGCCGACATGGGGCAGCAGCACGACATTCTGCAGCGCCTTCAATTCGTCGGGCACCTTCGGCTCCTGCGCGAACACGTCGAGACCGGCAGCAAGGATCGTCCCGGACTTCAGCGCATGGATCAGCGCAGGCTCGTCGATGACCGACCCGCGGGCGACGTTGACGATGATGCCGCGCGGGCCCAGCGCCTGCATCACCTCGGCATTGACGAGATTGGCCGTGCTGGCACCGCCCGGCGTGATCACGATCAGCGTATCCACCGCCTTCGCCATCTCGACGAGGTTCGGATAGTGCTGATACGAGATGCCGGCGGCAGGATTGCGCGAGTGATAAACCACTGGCACCAGCGATGCGTCGAGGCGGCGCGCGATCGCCTGGCCGATGCGGCCCATGCCCACCATGCCGACCTTGCGGTCGCGCAGCGAGCCGACCGTAAGCGGATAGCCTTGCGTGGCCCAGAGGCCCGAACGGACATATTTGTCCGCCTTGATGAATTCGCGCGCGGTGGCGATGAACAGTCCGAGGGCGACGTCGGCCACCTCCTCGGTCAGCACATCCGGCGTATTGGTGACGACGATGTTGTGCTCGGCGGCGTATTTGGCGTCGATATGGTCGTAGCCGACACCGAAGGATGAGATGATCTCGATATTCGGATATTTCGACAGCACAGCGCCGTTGGTCGGCACCAGGCCGGTGACGGCGATGCCACGGAGTTTCGCGGCGACGCCAGCCGGCAACCGTTCGAGATCGGGCTGCGTTTCATATTTGTGCAACACGAACTGGTCCGTGAACCCGTTCTCGATCAGCGGCTTCGATGGTCCGTAGACCAACAGATCGATCTTGTCCGAAGAGATTCCCGTCCCCATTATTTTTCCTTTCGCAGTGCACTCTCATGCCAGCGCCGCAGCATCAGATGCGACGCCAGAGCGAGAAGCATATAAATCACTATCCCAGCGACGGACAGCAGCAATAGCGCGGCGAACATGCGGGGAATATTGAGGCGATAACCGGACTCTGTGATGCGATAGGCCAGCCCCGAGCCGGCGCCTGCCGCACCTGCCGCGATCTCCGCCGCAACGGCGCCGATCAGGGACAGTCCGCCGGCGATGCGCAGCCCGCCGAGCATGTAAGGCAGCGCCGACGGCAGCTGCAGATAGCGCAAGGTCTGCCAGCGTGAAGCGCCATTGAGCTGGAACAGGCCCTTGAGATTACGATCCACGGAATTCAGCCCCAACGTGGTGTTGGCCAGCACCGGGAAAAAGGCGACGATCCAGGCGCAGGCCACCACGGCGGCCTCCTGGGGCAGATAGATCAGCATCAAGGGGGCAATGGCGATGACCGGCGTCACCTGCAGCACCACTGCATAGGGCAGTAGCGAATATTCCAGCCATTTCGACTGATTGAACAGCAGCGCCAGCGCGATTCCGCCGATCGCTGCTGCGATGAAACCCTGCAGCGCCGTGAGCAGGGTGACGCCGAGGGAGGCCGAGAGGATTGGCCAGTCGGCGATCAGCGTCTGGCCGACCAGCAACGGCCCCGGCAGGATATAGGGCGGGATCGCATTGAACCGGACCACCAGATCCCACGCGATCACACCGCCAACGAACACCACGACGGGCCACACGAACTGTTGCCAG
>SDZE01000598.1 GCA_004173095.1 Bradyrhizobiaceae bacterium | reverse complement strand
TTGCTTTGCGCAGGCCTGCTCTCCCGTTGCCGGGATTGCTGCACGGCATGAGACCTGCAACATCGATCGCACCATGCAGACCCGTCGCTATCTCAGCCATCTCGGCCTTCGTTCTCGCCTCGCGCGCAAGCGCTGGACCCGTCACATGCTGTTCGTGGCCGGCGGCGTCGGCGTCGGACTGGCCGCCATCGCGATGGCCTGGCTCGCCGATCAGGCGCAGCATCTGTTCGGTACCATGCTCGGACATTGGCCCTATGCCGGCCTGCTGGTGACGCCGCTCGGCTTTGCCTTGTGCATGTGGCTGGCGGTGGCGGTGTTTCCCAATGCCCAGGGCTCCGGCATCCCGCAGGTGATCGCCGCGCTGCAATTGCCGCATGCCCGGCGCGGACCGCTGGTGTCATTGCGGGTCGGCTTCGGCAAGGTGGTGGTGATGACGCTCGGGCTTCTGTTCGGGGCCTCCACCGGACGCGAGGGACCGACCGTGCAGGTCGGCGGCGCCATCATGGCCGCCCTCGGCCGCTTCGCACCCTATCGTCAACCGGGCTTCCTACTGGCCGGCTCAGCGGCCGGCGTTGCTGCTGCGTTTAATACCCCGTTGGCCGGGATCGTGTTCGCCATCGAGGAGCTCAGCCGCTCGTTCGAGATGCGCACCTCCGGTCTCGTCATCGGCGCCATCGTCGCCGCCGGTCTCACCTCCATGGCGATCCTTGGCGAGTATCATTACTTCGGCACGCCGTCGGCGGTGCTGCCGCTCGGCGCGGCCTGGGTCGTGGTGCCGATCTGCGCCATCTTGTGCGGCCTGCTCGGCGGCCTCTTCAGCCGCATCCTGATCCGCTTCGCGCTGGGCTTGCCCGGCCGCCTCGGCGGCATCGTCAAACGTCATCCGGTGCTGTTCGCCGGCGCCTGCGGGCTCGGCGTTGCGCTGTGCGGTCTGGTCAGCGGTCTCCACATCTACGGTACCGGCTATGAGCAGGCGCGCGCGATCATCCATGACGGGCCGAATGCCGTCGCCCACGGCTTCGGATTGTGGAAATACGCCGCGACGCTGCTGTCGGCGATCTCAGGCGTTCCCGGCGGCATTTTTGCGCCGTCGCTGGCGATCGGGGCGGGCATCGCATCTGATCTCGCGCCCTATCTGCCGCCGGTGCCGCTGGATGCGCTGGTGCTCATCGGCATGGTATCATATCTGACCGGCGTCGTGCGGGCGCCGATCACAGCTTTCGTCATCACCTCGGAGATGACCAACAACCACGCCATGGTCATCCCGCTGATGGCCGCAGCGCTGATCGCCAATGCCGCGTCGCAGCTGGTGCTCGAAGAGGGGCTCTACCATGCCCTCGCCAGGATCACGCTGGCGCGTTTCAACGCCGAACCGGCTGCGGACGCCGTGACGCCCCGCTAACCGGCCGCCGCCGGCCCGGCATCCTGCAGCACGAAGTGATCGCCCGCCTTCGCCATCGCTACATGGCGTCGATGAAACGCATGCAGTGTGCTACGATGGCCGATCGACACCACCGTGGTGCCCGGCAGCCGTGCCTCGATCAGGCCGTACAGCGCAGCCTCCGATGGCTCGTCGAGCGACGCGGTGGCTTCGTCGAGAAACAGATAATCCGGCCTGTGCAACAAGGCGCGCGCGATGCCGAGGCGTTGCTGTTCGCCGAGTGACAGCATTCGGTTCCAGTGCGCGTCTTCGTCGAGCTGTGCGGCCAGCGCCGGCAGGCCCACCGCGGTGACGGCCTCCGCGATCGCCGCCGTATCGAAGCGATCGGTCGCGCCGGGATAGGCGATGGCGTCCTTCAACGTGCCGACGGGAAAATACGGCCGCTGCGGCAGCATCATCACCGAGGCATCGGTGGGCATCGAGACTTGGCCTTTGCCGAACGGCCAGATGCCGGCAATGGCACGAAACAGCGTCGACTTGCCGGCGCCCGATGGCCCTGTCAGCAGCGTGCGCTCGCCCCTGCGCAGGGCAAAACGATCGGTCCGGAGCAACGGCGCGCCGCCCGGCAGCGACACGGTAAGATCGGACAAGGCGATATCACCCTCGGCCCGCGCCGCGGTGTGAATGATGTCGGGCTTGGTGACGAGCGCCTGGCCGTTGGCGATGGCCTGTTCGAAACCGTCAAGACGGGCGACCACCGACTGCCACTCAGCCAGCGTGCGATAGGCGGCGACGAAGAACGACATCGCCTCCTGCACGCTGCTGAAAGCCGAGGCCGTCTGCGTGACGCTGCCGAGCTGCACCTTGCCGGCGAAATAAGCCGGTCCAATCATGATATAGGGAAACAGCACCGCGGCCTGATTATAGCTGGCGGTGAAAGCCGTGAGCTTCTTGGTGCGGCCCATGATGTCCAAGTAATTCGCCACCACCTGGCGAAACCGCAGCGACAGCCGCTGATGCTCCGCCGGCTCGCCCTTCAGCAACGCGATCTGCTCTGCGTTCTCGCGCGTGCGCACCAGGTTGAATCGGAAGTCCGCCTCGAACCGCTGCTGACGGAAGTTCAGCCCGACCAGCGGCCAGCCGATCAGATGCGTCAACACGGTGCCTATGATCGCGTAGATCAACGCGGCCCAGATCAGATAGCCGGGAATGTTGAGATCGACGCCGAACAGATGTAGCGGCGCCGCTTCAGACAGGCCCCACAGGATCAGCATGAACGAGCCGATGGTCACCACCGAGCTGAGCAGCCCGATCCCCAGCGTCAGCGTTTGCTCGACGAACAGCTGCACGTCCTCCTCGATCCGCTGGTCGGGATTGTCCGCCGTCTCGCCTTGCAGTTGCAGGCGATAGTGATTGGCGTTGTGCAGCCAGCCGGTCAGGTAATGCTCGGTGAGCCAGCGACGCCAGCGGATCCGCAGCCACTGATTTAGATACAGCTGATACACCTGGACGATGACGGCCATCGTCGCCAGCACGGCAAAATAGCCGAGCAGATAGGTGAAGGAGGCGAGGTTGCGGTCTTGCAGTGCGTTGAAGAACTCGCTGTTCCAGCGATTGACCAGCACCGTGATGGCGACATAGCCGAGTTCCAGCGCGACGACTGCAGCGAGCAATCCGCGCCCCGCCCATTTGTCCTCTGAATTGAAGTAGGGCAGCGCCAGTCGCCAGACGGCTGCCAGCGTGGAGCGGATGTTGTTCACAGCAGATCTCCGGAAGCGCGGCGCCAGGCCGTTGAAATTGAAAGCGATACGATCGTTTAGACTAAAGTCGCTGGCAAGATGACGCGCGGCGCCTTGTCGCGAAACTGTGATTCAATTTAGATGGGCGAAAGGCGAGGGCCGCGGCTGCTCGCCTTTCGCGTTGTACGGAGTCTGTCGATTGGCGTTTCGGCTTTGACCGATCACCGGCCCCCCTGCAAGTGAACTATCAGCAAGATGCCAATCCCAACCGGGGCTGGCGCACCACGTGGTGCTAACGACAATATTGGGGGACAAACGCCATGTGGAATCAGGTCTACAATCCATTCGGGAATGCTACGGTCTCGACGCTGATCGCCGCCATTCCGGTGGTCATTCTTCTGGTCCTGATCGCCACGAACAAAGTGAAAGCGCATATCGCCGCCATCATCGCGCTGGTGCTGGCCAATCTGGTGGCCATCTACGCATTCACGATGCCGGCCAATATGTCGATCCGCGCCTCCGCGCTCGGCGTCGTCACCGGCTTCTTCCCGATCGGCTGGATCGTTCTCAACGTCATCTTCATGTATCGGCTCACGGTCGATAGCGGCCGGTTCGAAATCCTGCAGCGGGCCATTGGCGGCGTCACCAATGACCGTCGCCTGCAGATCCTGCTGATCGCATTTTCGTTCGGTGCGTTCTTCGAGGGCGCCTCGGGCTTCGGGACTCCGGTCGCCGTCACCGGCGCCATCCTGATCGGCCTTGGCTTCTCGCCGCTGGCCGCGTCCGGCCTGTCACTGATCGCCAATACCGCGCCGGTCGCCTATGGCGCGCTCGGTACGCCGATCCAGGGCCTCGCCACCGTCACCGGCTTCGATCCCTTCATTCTGGGCGCCATGGTTGGCCGCCAGTTGCCGGTGTTCTCGATGATCGTCCCGTTCTGGGTGGTGTGGGCCTTCGCAGGCTGGAAGGGCATGAAGGAAGTCTGGCCGGCGATTCTGGTCACCGCACTGTCCTTCGCGATTCCGCAATTCGTGATCTCGAACTACATCAACCCGTGGATCGTCGATATCGGCGCGTCGCTGATTTCAATGGCGGCGCTGATCCTGTTCCTGAAAGTCTGGCAGCCGAAGAAAATCTGGACCTCCGCTGCGCTCCGCCAGCGCGACGACTCGGCCTCGACCGTGCCGCCGGTGAAGCCGATGAGCACCGAGAAGCTGACCAATGCCGAACTGTGGAAGGCGCTGACGCCGTGGATCATCCTCTGCGCCATCCTGCTGGTCTGGGGCACCAACTGGTTCAAGGGGATCGTCAATCCGATCTTCACCTGGAACTACCCCGTGCCCGAGCTGCACAACATGATCAACAAGGTGCCGCCGGTGGCCGCCAAACCGACCCCCGAGAGCGCGGTGTTCGCCTTCACCTATGTGTCCTTCACCGGCACCGGCATGCTGTTGGCCGCGATCATCTCCGGCTTCGTGATGGGCTTCTCGCCGCTCAAGATGATCAAGGAATACGGCGCCACCATCAAGCTCTGCGCCTATTCGCTGATCACCATCTCGGCGATGCTCGCGATCGGCACGCTGACGCGCCTGTCCGGCGTCGATGCCACGCTCGGTCTCGCGTTCGCCGCCACCGGTGTGCTGTACCCGTTCTTCGGTACACTGCTCGGCTGGCTCGGCGTCGCGCTGACCGGCTCCGACACTGCCTCCAACGTGCTGTTCGGCAATCTGCAGAAGATCACGTCGGAGCAACTCGGCCTCAATCCGATCCTGATGAGTGCTGCCAATTCGTCCGGCGGCGTGATGGGCAAGATGATCGACGCACAGTCGATTGTCGTGGCCTCGACCGCCACCAACTGGTTCGGACACGAAGGTACGATCCTGCGCTTCGTGTTCTGGCATTCGATCGTGCTGGCCTGCATGGTCGGCGGCTTCGTGATGCTGCAGGCCTATGTCTATCCGTTCACTGAGATGGTGATCGCGGCACCGAAATAGTCATCGGCCGACGATACGATAAAAAACACCCCGCGACGGCGCCGTCGCGGGGTGTTTTCATGCGTGCCACAATGTCTCCGCGTCGATCTGGTCAATGATCCCCACGCCGCGTATGACGCGGCCTTCTCTTTCCAAATGACACGGAAATCGGATGACCTCACTGAACGCTGCCCTCTTGCGTCTCGCATTCGTCGGCTCGGCTCTGTTGGCGGCGTGGCCCGCCCAGGCGGCCGATGAGTTTCCGTTCGGGCTCGAAATGACCCTGGACGCGCAGCGGATGCCAGGTTCGAAGCGAATCCCCAATCTGGAAATCGGCGACGCCGGCGAGGCGATGGTCGAGCTGTGGTGCAAGGGCGGCAAGGGCCAATTCTCGATCGCCGGCAACACCGTGGTGTTCGTGCCGGGGCCGATGGCGGATCGCAACTGCACCGAGGCACAGACGCAGCTCGACGAGCAATTGCTGGCCGATCTCGGCGCCGCCACCACCTGGCAGCGCCGCGGTGATGTGGTGACGTTCATCGGACCGAAGACGCTGCGGTTCCGCCTGAATACGAATTGATAGTAACCGAGGCGCTCCGCATTCCCTCGCCCGCTTGCGGGAGAGGGGACGTGGAGCTCTCGGCCCTTACTTCACTTCCAAATCGCTTTGTCAGCGTCCCAGCGCTGCGCCTTGAATTCCGTGGCCACGGCCGCCACCGCGCCGCTGTCGTCGCGCGGGTCACCCTCCTCGTCGGCGGCCGGTGTATCCGCCAGCGCCAGTTTCGATCCGGTCGATTCATCCGTCGTCGTCACCGCAGGCGTCGAAACCCAGAGGATGATCTTGTCGGTCGCGCCGGGCTTGTCCGGCGACACCACAGCGCTGATCTCGACATTCTCCGTCAGGTCGAGCGCCGGCATTACCCGGCTCGGGCGCTTGAAGGTGAGTTTGAGTTTGCCAGTCTCGTCGTCCCAGGACGTCCCGGACGATGTCGCCGCCATGGCCTTGGCGAGAACACCGGCCAGCGTCGTCGCGATTTTGTTGCGATCGATCTTGTCGCCGCTCTTCCAGGGGGCTGCATCCATTCGCACGGTGCGCTCCATGTCGATGGCGCCGACGGTCCAGCCGACCGTCGTCACACCCGGATAGCTTTTGGTCTTGGCGACGAAATCCGCCGCGCGCTCGGGATCGACGGCGAGATTGATCACTTGCTCGCCGGCGCGCAACGCCTCGCAAGTCACCGACAGACTGGAGAGCGAGACTTCCACATTCTGGCCGCGCAGCGAGCGCACGAAATCGAGCGCCGCCTCCAGCTTGATCCTCACCGCGATGGATTCCGGCGAGACTTCGGTGAAATCCTTCGGCGCCGCCGCGATGCTGTCGTCGGTCGCGTGGCTTTCCAGATATTCCTGCTCGCTCTGGTCGGCATTGTCGGCGGAGGTCAGGCTGGTGGCGGTCTGGCCGACCGTCACCTGGCCCTTGAATTCGAAGGTATCGCCGGTCGGTTTGCGGTTCAGCTTCACGGTCACCGGCAGCTTGTCGATCTGGGTCTGGGTGGCGCCCGACAGCGTCGGCCCGTTCACCGTCAGCGTGGCGACGAAGCGATCCTTGCGGTCGCCGCCTTTCTCGGCGGGATAGCAGACATCCAGCGTCGCTGCGGTCACCGTCTTGCCCTGCCGCGTCTCCTTCAGGATCACGTCGGCATTGCCGTCCATCAATCCGTCGATCGACGAAAAGTATCGAATCTCCGGGCCAGCCGGCTGCCCCTTCGGCGCTGCCTTCGTCTGCGCGGCAGCGAGATCGATGGTTGCAAATGATGCCGTGGCCGCGAGGCCGACCAGGCAGAAGGAAAGCGCGCGCATGATTATGCCCTTGAAGATGTCCGAAATGATCGAGGCGGAGCAGTGATTCCGTCCAAGCCAGATTATCCGCGGATTGAATCAGAACTATGCCGGGTGGGGAAGGGTTCGTAACGAGGCATGCGGCGAAGCTCTTCGTTTCATCTCTCCTCGGTGGAGGTGAAAAAAAGGCCGCCCATAGGCGGCCTTTGATCTTGCTGATGTTGGGAGAGGCCCGGGCTTAGAAGCCCATGCCACCCATACCGCCCATGCCACCCATTCCGCCGCCGCCGCCCGGCATCGCCGGGGCTGCTTCCTTCGGCAGTTCGGCGACCATGGCTTCGGTGGTGACCAGCAGGCCAGCCACTGATGCTGCATCCTGCAAGGCGGTGCGCACCACCTTGGCGGGATCGATGATGCCCTTGGCGACCATATCGACATAGGTCTCGGTCTGGGCGTCGAAGCCGTAGGTCTCGGACTTCTCTTCCAGGATCTTGCCGACCACGATCGAACCTTCGACGCCGGCGTTCTCGGCGATCTGGCGGATCGGAGCTTCCAGCGCCTTCAGCACGATGTTGATGCCGGCCTGAACGTCGGCATTGGCGTTGGTGATCTTGCCGACGGCCTTCTTGGCGCGCAGCAGCGCGGTGCCGCCGCCGGGGACGATGCCTTCCTGAACGGCCGCGCGGGTGGCGTTCAGGGCATCATCGACGCGGTCCTTCTTTTCCTTGACTTCGACTTCGGTGGCGCCGCCGACGCGGATCACTGCAACACCGCCGGCCAGCTTGGCCAGACGTTCCTGAAGCTTCTCACGGTCATAGTCCGAAGTGGTTTCCTCGATCTGCGCCTTGATCTGATTGACGCGGGCTTCGATCGCGGGCTTCTTGCCGGCACCGTTGACGATGGTGGTGTTCTCCTTGTCGATCACCACCTTCTTGGCGCGGCCGAGCATCGCCAACGTGACGCTTTCCAGCTTCATGCCGAGATCTTCCGACACCAGCTGGCCGCCGGTCAGGATCGCGATGTCTTCCAGCATCGCCTTGCGGCGATCGCCGAAGCCCGGCGCCTTGACGGCCGCGACCTTGAGGCCGCCGCGCAGGCGGTTCACCACGAGAGTGGCAAGCGCTTCGCCTTCGACGTCTTCCGAGATGATCAGCAGCGGCTTGCCCGATTGCACCACGGCTTCGAGCACCGGCAGCATGGCCTGCAGGCTGGAGATCTTCTTCTCGACCAAGAGGACATAGACGTCCTCGAGTTCGGCGGTCATCTTCTCGGCATTGGTCACGAAGTAGGGCGACAGGTAGCCGCGATCGAACTTCATGCCTTCGACGATATCGACTTCGGTCTCGAGCGACTTGTTCTCTTCGACGGTGATGACGCCTTCATTGCCGACCTTCTGCATCGCCTGCGCGATCATCTTGCCGATGGCCGAGTCGCCATTGGCGGAGATGGTGCCGACCTGGGCGACTTCGGCGGAGGAGGCGACCGGCTTGGCGCGCTTTTCGATGTCCTTGATGACGGCGGCGACGGCGATGTCGATGCCGCGCTTGAGGTCCATCGGGTTCATGCCGGCGGCAACCGACTTGGCGCCTTCACGGACGATGGCCTGGGCCAGAACGGTGGCGGTGGTGGTGCCGTCGCCGGCGGTGTCGTTGGTCTTGGAGGCGACTTCACGCAGCATCTGCGCGCCCATGTTCTCGAACTTGTCCTCGAGCTCGATCTCCTTGGCGACGGTGACGCCGTCCTTGGTGATGCGAGGCGCGCCGAACGACTTCTCGATTACGACGTTGCGGCCCTTCGGACCGAGCGTGACCTTGACGGCATTGGCGAGGATATCGACGCCGCGCAGCATGCGGTCGCGTGCGTCGCCGGCGAATTTAACGTCTTTGGCTGCCATGTGGAATGACTCCTGAAATGTGAAATGTGAGCTCCGTCATGGTCGGGCCTTTCCCGGCCATCCACGTCTTGCCGAGCTTGCGACCGAGACGTGGATATGCGGGGGCAAGCCCGCGCATGACGACTGAGAGGACAGTGCGTGTGGCCTCAGCCCACCACGCCCATGATGTCCGACTCCTTCATGATGAGGAGTTCTTCGCCGTCGAGCTTGATCTCAGTGCCCGACCACTTGCCGAACAGCACCTTGTCGCCAACCTTGATGTCGATCGGGATCAGCTTGCCGGCTTCGTCGCGGCCGCCCGGGCCGACGCCGATCACTTCGCCCTCGGAGGGCTTTTCCTTGGCGCTGTCGGGGATGATGATACCGCCCTTGGACTTTTCTTCGGCGGTGATGCGCTTGACGACGACGCGGTCGTGCAGCGGACGGAATTTGGTTTTGGCCATAGGGAAATCCTCTGGTTGGTTATACGATACGCTGCCCCGGCGGCCGCGAAGGCGGTCCCGGTAACTGCGACGACGATTGGCCGGCACGCAGTTAGCAATCCCATGTCGAGAGTGCTAAATGGGCGGCCCGGGAATATGACCGAACGGCGGATGAGTCAAGCAAAGCCACCCGGATCGGGCGCCTGAGCCTTTTGCCAGGCAGGCCCGGTTAAGGCCTTGGTGAGGCCAATATGCAATGGTTTGGAAACCATGTCGGCATTACGACGTAATCACACTGTGCTGTTGCCGAGGTCGATGCCTCGACAGGTATATGGCGCTTCGCTGCTTGGGACGGGCGGCGGGGTACGTTTTTCAGGGGATGATATGATCAAGTCACGCTACGCCCGCCCGGCCGCCAAACTGGCGGCGCTCTCCGTCATTGCCGTAATGCTCGGAGCCTGCTCCACGGGTGGCGGCGGCGGATTTGGCGGGATGTTCGGCAGTTCGGAGCCACCGCCGCCGGCAGAGCCACCGCCGATCCCGGAAATGCCGGCCTCGATCCGTTCAGAGGAAATCGTCGGCCGCTGGGGTCTGGCATCCTACATGAACCCCGCCGACAAGGTCCGCACCGAAAACGCTGCCCGCGGCCAGTGCAAGAATCCCTACATCATCGGCGCCGGCGCCACCGGCGGCGTCATGATGCATCTCGCCGACGAAGCCACCCCGCAGGAACTGCGCCTCAAGGGCTCGCCGAGCGGCAAGAATTACATCGGCCCGCCCGGCCCGGCCGGCAGCCCGCAGGATCGCGAGATCGTCTCGTTCGACGGCCGCATCCTGGTGACCAAGTTCATCGACAAGGATGCCGCCGTTCGTTACGGCAACATGGTCTATGTCCGCTGCGCGCCCCGCGCGTAACGCTGGCACATATCGTGACGCAAAACGCCGGGCCCTGGGCCCGGCGTTTTTTGTTGTCGGATGCGGCGGAGTGTCCGCCTTTCATCCATAATCAGTTGAACAGCGCGTCGATGTCGTCCTGCGAGGCGTGGCCGGCGTCGCCGTCGAGCTTAGGACCGTTCAGCAGCTTGTCGTCGTCGGTTCTGTCGTCGGTCTTCGGCGGTGCATGCGCCTTGATCTCGTCCACGCCGCCCCAGATATCCATCATCGCGGTGATGCGATTTTCGATGAACTTCATCGTCGTCATCACCTTGCTGATGCGCTGGCCGGTGAGATCCTGGAAGTTACAGGCCTCGAAGATCGACACGACATTGTCGCCAATCTCTTCCAGCAGTTGCTTCTGCTGATCGGCCGAGCCGACCTTGCCGGCGGCAACGGCGGCATTGTCGATCGCTTCGGCAGCGGCCAGAATTTGCTGGGTGGCTTCTTCGGTGCCGCCGACCACGGCGCCGAGTTCGCCATTGACCTTGGCCATCTCGTCGCCATCGAAGCTCTTGCCGTGCAGCACGGCGATTTCCTGCTTGGTGCGCGTGATCGCATCATGGATCAGGTCGAGCTCGATCTTGAGCTTCTCGCACTGCTCGATCTGCGCACGATAGGTTGCCAGCAGGGCCTGTGCTTCCTCGATCTGCTTCTGTGCGGCAGAGCCGACTTCTTCCGTCACGGCATTGGAGCCGGAGGAAGGAGCAGCCATCTGCGCGCGGATCGCGCGGAGTTCGGCCATGATTTCGCGATGCATCGGCATCGGCTCGCCATCGTCATGACCGGCAACACCGGCCGGCGTGCCAAATACTTCTTCAATACGAAATCGCTTGCGACGAACCGACATAGTGTCCCCCAACTCAACTAATATTCAAATACTCATACATCGACGAGTTTTAACGTGAAGTTCACACGGAACACGCGGTAACGCGCGTGCTATCATCGGACGCAAACCTGCGGTTAACCATCAGCGCGGCGCGTTCACGCAAAAGTAACGCTACACATCAGAACAGGCGGGATCGCCGACATGGTGAATCCAAATCCGGGTTTCGTTTACCAAAGCGAGGCGATTTTAACCTTAACTCGGCGCGTGACAGGCGCCACGCAGTGAGGCGCTCGACGAAACAGTGAAGAGTACGTCGATGTTCAGACATCTTACCTGCGCGTTTCTCGCCAGCGCATCGTTCTTGGTTGTGACTATAAATCCCGCAGCGGCCATCGATGCGGTAACGCCCTATGCCCAGCCCGAAGTTATTTATGCAGCGCCGGTGCCGCGCCCAGTGCCGCAACGCGTCGCGTCAAATCAGCGGGCCAATATGGGCGGCGGCTTCATCGAATTCCTGTTCAGCGATGGTGCGCAGGGATCCGGCTACGCGCCGGCGCCGGACGCGGGCTACGCCTACGAGCCGCGCCGTCGCATGCTACCGCCGATGGAGCCCGACAGCCGCGCTGCGCTTCAGCGCGACGAGACGATCGATCCCGCGCGCCCCGCGATGGATCCGCGCTTTCTGCCGCAGACCGTCGCCTATGATGGCAAGGAAAACGCCGGTACCATCGTCGTCGATACCTCGAACAAGTATCTTTATCTGGTGCAGGGTGGCGGCAAGGCGATGCGCTACGGTATCGGCGTCGGCCGGCCCGGCTTCACCTGGCAGGGCGTGAAGACGATCACCGCGAAAAAGGAATGGCCGTCATGGACGCCGCCGAAGGAAATGATTGCGCGCCGTCCCGATCTGCCGCGCTACATGGAAGGCGGCCCTGAAAATCCGCTCGGCGCACGCGCGATGTATCTGGGATCTACGCTATACCGCATCCACGGCTCCAATGAACCATGGACGATCGGCACCAACGTCTCGTCGGGCTGCTTTCGCATGCGCAATGAAGACGTCATCGACCTGTACGGCCGCGTGAATGTCGGCGCCAAGGTGGTAGTG